>JBICHS010000177.1:0-2642 GCA_043101135.1 Phycisphaeraceae bacterium JB051 | reverse complement strand
GTTCTTCATCATCAGCCAACGCACCATGCGTGTCACCCGCGCCTGCATCACAAACGGATCAAGCCCGGTCGTATGGTTGGCTGCGAGAATCACCGCGCCGCTGTGAGGGACATGATGTTGACCACGGACTTCCAGCCGATGCCAGACAAAGCAGTACAACCTTTCAATACGCCAACAGGCATTGGCAATCGGATTGAGCATCGGGCCACTGCCTGCATAGCGGATCAACTGTGACAACCCCAGCAGCAACAGCACTGGCCCGAGAATCAGCATCACATAGCGAATGTTCACATCGGCATTGGGCAGTCGCCAGATACACAGATGCGTGAGCACACTGCAGGTGGTGTTGGCCATGGAGTTGAGCCCCATGACCCGGCCGCGGATGAAGTTGGCAGCACTGGTTTGAAGCAGTGTCATCACGCTGATGATGATCATGTTGCCGAAGAGGCCGATGCAGAACGCTGAAACATACATCACCCACATCACAGGCACCAAAGCCATCGTCAGCAGGAACACGCCCACGAACAGGAACGCGGTGAACATGATCAGACCTGCTTCGCGTCGGGTTTTGACCCATGCGATCACGCCCGCGCCCACGAGCATGCCCACACCCAACGTCGCGGTGACCATCGTGTAATGCTCCATGAGCGCTTTGTCCTGCAGGTCAAAGTGGATTTTGGAGACACCCAGAATGCTGCTGGTCACCACGGAAGCAACCGCCCAGACGAGCATGTTCATGACGATCAGTGAAGCAATACGCTTGTGCTCAAGGCAGTATTTGAGTGAATAACCAAACGCCTTGGCTTTGGGTTTTGGGGTGGGTTGATCGGTGTGCGTGTGGTGCTTGACGGGTTTGAGAAACGCAAAGAACCAGCCGGAAATCAGGTAAAACAACGCGCCGACGATCAGGCCGGTGCGGATGGTCGAAGCCATGTCCGGGTCAATGATCTTGCCCCCGACGACAAGGCCGACCTGCGCAGCGATGATGGCAATGACGAGGATGATCGCGTTGCCTGCCTGGAGTTGGCTGCGTGGGATGATCTGGGGAATGATGGCATTGCGCGCGGGATTGAAGATCGCTGCAAAGCTGCCGATGGCAAAGAGCGATGCGTAAATTTTCCAGTGTTGATCATCAGGCAGATGCGCACCACCCGTTGCCGAGGCCAGCAACCATGCACAGTAAAGCATGATCAGGCCGCGTGATTCATCACAGCCCAGTAACACCCAATTGCGTGGGAGTCGGTCCGAGAGCCAGCCGCCGACGATGGAGAAAAATAGGTAAGGCAGGAAGAACCAGAACTGCGTCGCAGCGTTGATCGCGGTCGCATCGGCATTGGCAGCAAGGCCGCCCAGCAACGTGAGGCTGCCGAGCATGATCATGCGATCGCCAAAGCCGCTGGCAGCGGTGGAGGTCCACATCAGCGAGAAGTTGAGTTGTCGCCAAAGCGGTAAGGTTTTGCGGGAGGATTGCCCGGTGTTCATGCTGCGAAGTGTACCAAAGCTCGCAGGGCGATGCGTGGATTTGTTTCAGGCGAGCAGCGTGGTGTTACGCGGGATTGCGCGAAGTGCAAATGAGATGTGGGTGAACGTTTTGAGATTCAAGTTAGTCTGTCATTCAGCAGGCGCGACACGCGACGGCTCGCCTGAGTTTGGATGCATCACATACCGATTGAATTGTACAAATTGATTCTTGCAGTTGGCTTCAAACGTATCACTCCAAGGCAACCGAGCCAAGATGGCTAGGCTATATGCACATAGCCTGGTCATCTTGGCCGGGATTGATTGAAAACAAATGCCATGCAATGGACGGCAGGTAATTCCAAGGGCGCAAAAATGCGCGGCTCCGGTTAAGATGGTGTAGGACCGTACTTTGCCAAGGGGCGCTACACCATGCAGATCGACAAACTCTTGTCACATCATGGCCTGTCACTCAACCCGTTTGTGGCTGAGGAAGCAAGGCACGACCCGGTCTTTGAGCAACTGCTTGAAGACGCGATGCCGCATCACCCTGACTTTGCCAAAATTCTCGGGCAAATCCATCGTCCCAGCGCAGCTGTGGTCTTCGGTGAGAAAGGCTCGGGTAAGACGGCCATCCGTCTGCATATCGGTCGGCAGGTTCGGTTACACAACGATCAAAACCCTGATAGCAAAGCTTTACTCGTTCCCTATGACGATTTAAACCCGGTGCTTGACCGTGTGCTCAAACGCAAGCGCAACAGTCGCAAAGGCGCTCGGGCGGATGTCGAGGAACTACTCAAACAATTTCGTCTTGAAGAGCATCAGGACGTGATTCTCTCGCTGGCGATGACGCGGTTGGTCAACTGCCTGCTCGGTGAGCCGGGGTTGGGCGAAGACCAGACGCAGTTGCCTGCTGATGCGTTAAGCCGCATACGAAAAATGCCCAAGCGCAAGCGCGTTGATCTGTTGGTGTTGGCCATGCTCTATGACCAGCCACGCAGCGGCGATGTCGTGCCACGCTTTGAAAAACTGCGTAAAGCACTGCGAATTCGCCGGTGGTTCCCACTGAGTTGGCGGCTCTATGGCAGCTTGATCATGACCGTCCTGGGCGGCGGCGCATTAGGCGTCGAATGGCTCAGCCGTAAGGTCTTTGGCGGTGAGCTGATCCCGATGGAATATCTCAT
>JBICHS010000176.1:0-4603 GCA_043101135.1 Phycisphaeraceae bacterium JB051 | reverse complement strand
TCTGCGTCTATGACAAACAACTGACAACGTCGTAAGCGTAACCCACGCTCGCGAAGCGCGACAGGTCAATTCATGATGTCTGACGGGTATCAGTATCACTTCGTGTGCGAGCATGGGAGACCCGTCAGATTTGTTCCCTGCGGTCACGCATCTGGCGGCTTGTGTTTGATGTAATGTGAGATGCAACAAACTTACTGCTGCGTCTTACTTTCGGTCATCGCTTTGAGTTGTTTGTTGACCCAGCGTTCGAGGATGGGGTAACCGCCGGCGGTCATGCCGTGGCCGTAGCCTTGGAGTTCGTACATGGTGCTGTTGGGATGGCCGACGACATTCATCATCTTGTTCATCCACAGGTTTTCTTCGGTTCGACCGGGCCATTCCATTTCACGATCGCCGGTGATGAGCAGGAACGGCGAGGCGTCTTTGCGGATATGCCACATGGGACCAAACTCGTCGAGCACGGGATGGTTATCCATGAAGCCGCGTTCCTTGCGGACACGAAAATGCGTGGTCATCTGCCCACTGAACGGCACGATGCCCGCAAGCTTGTTTGCGTCAATCTCATGCTTGGCAAGCCACTTCTTATCCAACCCGATCATGGCTGCAAGATAACCACCAGCCGAGTGACCGCTGATGAAAATCTTGTTTGGATCACCGCCCAGTTCAGCAATGTGCTTAAACGTCCACGCCACGGCAGACGCGGCATCTTCCAGACAGTTGACATAGGTGCCCTTGGGGATGAGCGAGTAGCTCACCGCAACGGTGGCAAAATTGTTCTTGGGATTGACCTTGGGCATGTGACGACGACCGCCGGTCAAACCCCCGCCATGAAACCAGACGATGGTGGCAAAGCCCTTGGTGTCCGTGGGGTACAACACGTCCAATCGGTTCTGCGATTGCTGATATTCACTGGCTTTTTCCAGTGGCATGTCCAGATAGAAAATGTCGGCCTTCTTCGCAAAGCCGTCTGCCAGTTGAGCCTGGGCATGACCGATTCCCAAAGTCGAAACGAACAACAGGCACATGGCCAGGAACAGTGATTTATTTTGTAAGGTGGACATCTTCATGCTTCTCCAGTTGGTTGCGATATCAAAGTGGTCACGAGAAAAGAAGCATAGATCAAACAGCCGGTGAACTGCAAACACCGATTCAAAGTCCGCCTTGATCAAGCTCATTTACTCTGCGGTGCTGGAAGCCAGACGCGCTTGGCATCGGTGAAGATGCGATCATGAAGCCACCGCCCCATCACGTCATAGCCCGGCCGGGTCATGCTGTGATCATAGCCCTGAATCTCATAGATCGAAACATCCGGATGCCCGGCATTGACCAGCAAACGGAATAGCAGCATGTTCTCCTCGACACGCCCACTTTTTTCCATGCGTCGATCACCGGTGACAATCAGGAACGGCGAAGCATCTTTGCGGACATGCCACAACGGTGCAAATTCGTTGAGCACCAGTCGATCGCCGGTATGGCCCTGCTCGGATCGCACGCGAAAATGCGTGGTCATCTGGCCACTGAATGCGACAAAGCCCGCGAGTTGGTTGGCATCAATCGCATACTTGGCAAGCCACTTCTTATCCAAGCCGACCATCGCGCTGAGATAGCCCCCAGCGGAGTAGCCAGCTAGATAAATCTTGCTCGGATCACCGCCATACTTTTTGACGTTGGCAAACGCCCATGCGACAGCCGCCGCTGCATCATCCAGACATTGCTCATAGCTCACATCGGGGATCAAGCCATAATCCACTTCCACCGAAGCGATTTCATAGCGACCATAAATTGACGGCCGCTCGCGTTTGCCACCTGTCAAACCCCCGCCATGCAACCAGACGACCGTTGCAAAATCCTTGGCACCTTCCTTGTAACGAAAGTCCAGCCGATTCTGTTTCTGCTGATATGCCGTGGCTTGTTCGATCGGTATCGGCAGGTAGAAAATATCCTTCTCCACCTTCCAACCCGGCTGAGCCTGCAGCGAGGTCGCTGTCATCAAGAGCAACAACAATCCAAGGCAAGACGTTGAAAATGGGCGAGAAAAGAGCTTGCTGAACATGGCATGATTCCTTGTGAGAGTGCAGAACGGATCATGCATTATAGTCTGCAAAACAAGGTAAAAACCGCCCAAATTGAACCGATATTGATTGGCTTCATCCAGCAAGGTGAACACACAAAAAAAACACGCGACGGCTCCCCAGCAATGAACCGTCGCGTGTATCAGTGATTGGGTTTTTCGAGGCATCAGCGACACGCAGTGTCGCAGCTATTGGCGTGTATGCATTCGGGAACGTAAGGCAAGCGATGTTGCTTTACAGGCCCAGCGCCTTTGCCATGGTTGAGCCGAGGTCTGCGGGGCTTTCTGCCACGTGGACACCTGCTGCCTTGAGGGCTGCGATCTTGGAGTCCGCGCCGCCTTCGCCGCCGGAGATGATCGCACCAGCGTGTCCCATGCGTCGGCCCGGAGGTGCGGTGCGACCTGCGATAAAGCCAGCGACGGGTTTGTCGATGAGCATGTTGATGTAGTCAGCTGCAGCTTCTTCGTCGGTACCACCGATTTCACCGATCATGATAATGCCATCGGTTTGAGGGTCTTTGTTGAAGAGGTCCAGACAGTCGATAAAGCCCATGCCACGGACGGGGTCACCACCGATGCCCACGCAGGTGGTTTGGCCGATGCCGCGTTCGGAGCATTGCCAGACGGCTTCGTAGGTGAGGGTACCGGAGCGTGAGATAATGCCGACCTTCTTGCCGGTTGGGGCTTTGGAGGCGGGCATGTGAATGTAACCGGGCATGATGCCGATTTTGCAACCGGGATCATCGGTGCCTTCGACGCCTGGCGTGATCACACCAGGGCAGTTGGGGCCGATGAGTTTGACGTCGCGGAACTGATCGGTGGAGAGCACGCGTCGGACTTTGGTCATATCCATGACGGGCACGCCTTCGGTGATGCAGACGATCACGTCGATGCCGGCATCGGCCGCTTCAAGTACGGCGTCGGCGGCAAACGGTGGCGGGACGAAGATCATGGTTGCGTTGGCGCCGGTCGCTTCGACCGCTTCGCTGACCGTATTGAAAATCGGCAAGCCGTTGGCGTCTTTCTGGCCACCTTTGCCGGGAGTCACCCCCCCGACCATCTTGGTCCCGTAATCGAGACAGCCCTTGGTATGGAACGCACCTGCCGAGCCGGTAATGCCTTGGCAGATAACTTTTGTGTCGGAGTTGATCAGTATGCTCATGGTGTTGGTAGGATAGCAAGCGTTTGAGGGATATTCAAAACTGAACACGCATTACAAACAAGACTATAAAATCCGATTTTAGCAACAGATGCAAAAAATGGAAGAGAACTTGCAACACCCCGGCAAACGAATCATCGTCGTAGGAACCTCAGGCAGTGGCAAAACCCACGTGGCCAAGGCGATCGCTGCGCGACTGGGCATCAAATACATCTGCAATGATTCGCTGATCTGGCGGGCGAATTGGATCAACGTACCTGATGATGAACGCTTACCGGGATTTGAAAAAGCGACCCACTGCGATACATGGGTGATCGATGGGAATGTCACCAGTACACATCGCCCAGAGAACGCCCTGCTGCTGGAGCGCGCGGATACGATTGTGTGGTTGGACCTGCCACGCCGCACTGTTTGGCGCCAAGTCATTTGGCGCACCTTCAAACGTTCACTGACACGTGAAGAACTCTGGCACGGGAATAGAGAAAGCTTTCGTCTCGGATTTATGAGTCGTGACTCTGTCATTTTATGGTCAATCAAAACCTTCAAGCGATACCGCAAACGCTATGAGCAAATCGCCGCAGACCTAACGTATGCACATCTGAATATCATTCGCTTGAAAAGTAAACGGCAAGTTCAAAACTGGCTTGAATCATTGGACGCACAACGTCCCTGGGGTTAAAACCCCAGGGCTTTATTTCAAGGTTCGAACGTGTAAAGCGCTGACATGTTCTTTGCCATGTCATAAGATGGTGTCACCTCATCAACCTCATGGAACACTGTCATGTCCAATACCCCGCCCACATCACCGACGCATACTGCGCTGTTTTCTGAACCGGCTCAGACCATCACGCCAGTACAAACTGAGTTGGTAACTGCCTCGACAGATACGATCACTTACACCTATCGCCAGAGCATTCTCACCAAGCCCTGGACGTTCACACTCACGAATGATGCGATGTCGTTTCAGGAAGAGGACCGCCCCGCGGTGTTGGTTGCATACTCTCAAATCAAGCAGGTCAAACCCAAGTTTGATCCGACTCGCGTGCAACGCAATCGTCATGTGTTCGAGGTGACGCTCAACAACGGGCGGACGTACAAAATCGCATCGATGTCCTATGAAGGTGTGAGTAACTTCAAAGACCAGGCAGAGCAATACACGCCATTCATCAAGGCCTTTCATGAACGGCTTGCTAACGCGAACACCACGGTGACCTATAAAAATGGCATCTCCAGTTTGGGGTATGTCGCGAGCGTTGGCGTGTTGGTGTTCCTGTCATTGCTATTGATCGTTGCCATCGGCTTCATGGTCACCGGCACGATTAACATGATCATCCTGGCCAAGTTCGTGCTGTTGATCTTCTTCATCCCCACGC
>JBICHS010000175.1:0-2856 GCA_043101135.1 Phycisphaeraceae bacterium JB051 | reverse complement strand
GCGCCATGACAACCCATGTCATGGACACGCGTATTTTCCCTTGGCACGCCAAGTCACTGGGACGCGAAATTGGTCAATCCTATAAACACACCGGCACGTGGGTGTTTGACGGTTCGGATGCTGGCTGGACAGGCGACATCTGGGCAGGTTTTCTTGCCACGGCTTTCCATGTCACCGGATATCAACGTAGCCTTGATGTTCTAGGTGAAATCGCTCAAGGCTACATCAACACCAAACGCACGCATCAAGATCACCAGACGGTTTCCTATCTGGGAGCAATTGCCCGCTACTATCAATCCACTTTCGATCCCAAGCTTCGTGAAGTGCTCGTGCAGACATCACCGGTTTACATGCAGTACCAGAAAGAAACCGGGTTCTGGCCTCACAATGACCAGGCATATGAATACGCGTTACTCGAATTGCTCAAGCTCCCTCGTGCTGAGACGTCATGGGAAAACACAGCTTTAAACTTTGCACGTGGCGCGATTGGTCCCATGCGCTTTCACACAAGTTGGACTGTCGCTGCGGGTGTCCAAGCCTGGGCCTATGCCAATCGACAGGATGATCCGCGTTTTGGTGTCAATGCACGGCAGGCACTGGAAGACGGCATCCCTGAATTGCAAACCCATGCGAACCTCGCGCCGCTTCGACGTGCCTTGGTATGGCTGGGTTTGACTGACATCCCAGGTGTGGATGATGTGATTCAACCGCGCGTGTTGTCCTACGCACGCCCACAGGAGTCGGTTTTCTATCTCAAACATGAGTCAGGCAAACAAACACATGTTGAATTCCACTGCAAACAAGGGGAATTAAGTATCACCGACCTGGATGGCAAGCCCATTGACTCACGCTTACTGCGTAGCCAGCGAACCATCGGTATCTACGAAATCACCCTGCCTGAATCAATGGCTGATGAGCAGTACAAGATCGAAGTGAAAGCACCGGTCATGTACGAAACGGATAACGGCGCTTTGGGGCGATCATTGCCCTGGCGACCGGGTGAAAATGAAATGCTGGTGGTCATGCATGGCCCAACCTTGTTTGTCCAGAACATAGCCAACGGCAAGTTGGTTCACTCCCCAGGCAAACAACTTTGTTTTTTTGTCCCGCGTCGGACCTCAAAATTCAGTCTCCAGGCTGCAGACCCTTGGCCATTGGTTAACGACCTGATTCTTCAGCGTCCCAACGGCAGTATCATCCGAACCGAAGGCTCATTCATTGAAGTCGAACCGGAGGATAATCAGACTGGCGACGTTTGGATGCTTCAATTCAAACAACCTTATTTCCAACTCACCGATACGGCGTTTGAACGTGGTGCGATTTCGCCTGGCTTCTTCAAACTCAACGGCATCCCACCTTACATCGCGCCCTCCAAGGACGCCTTTTTCAGGCCCATTGCAGCAACGATCCCAACTCAAGAAATCCAGACCACACCGCCAATCGCCTATGTACGAGGTAAATTCCGTCGTGGGATCAGACTTCAGGGCAACCTGTCTTATCTGAAATTGCCAACAGGTAAGACCGTCAATGGTGATCCTGCTGTTCGTGAATATTTCAATTCACGCCAGGGGACGATTGAGATGTTCGTCTACTTCGACAGGCGTGCCATCGAAGGTGGATACAGTGGCAAGCTCCTTCACATCCCCTTTAACAACTCAACCAATGCGATGATGAGTTTCATCCCCGCAGCCAGTTGGCAGGGGCTAATCCGCAGTGGTGGTGAACAAGTTCGTCAAATCGAATTGACCGACAGCAGTTGTTCACCGAGTGTCGAATCCGGCAAATGGTATCACCTTGCAATCCAGTGGAATCTCAATGACAACGGCAAACTGATGCGACGCGTGTATCTCGACGGATATCCCTATGCCTACGGTGATGCTGCGGGCAAAGAAGATCCGATTGACTGGTGGCCTCAGGCGATGCCCCCCGCCATTGCTGGTGACTGGATGTATATCGGAGACGATGGCGCTCGTCGTTTGATTCCGTCTGCTTCAATGGTGATTGATGAGCTGCGTATCAGTGATGTGCCGCGATATCCTTTCATGCCCGGCCCACCGAAGGTCGGCGGCCGTAAAGCATTCAACCCACCTGAAGATACTTTCACAGCTGATGCCCATACCTGCGCGATCTATCACTTCGAAGGCAATGCTGACGGTAACGACAAGCATGGGCGTAGCGTTCGCGGTATACATCTGACAGAGAAGAACGACAAACGGGATTGACAAAAGCATTGCATCAACGGCGGCAATTACTTCCATGTCGCCGGGTCAAGCACATGTAAGTTAAATCCCGCCAAACCAACTTTGTCACCAGGCATATCAATCATTGATGAGAGCCGCTCACCTGGAGCATAGTAATAGCCAATCTTCTTGACGCTTTGAGAATCCGCAATATCAAAAACCATCACCCCTGATTGAGGGGCATTGACCAATACGTAAAGATATCGACCTTTGATGATACGGTCCTGATGGTAGGCATTAATCCAACGTTCCATCGGCGTATAAGGACGTTTGATTTGGCTGACATATCGCAGATAGTGTCCTGCTTCATGAGTTTGATTGTATTGAACATCCGGGGCATAGATTTGAATACTTTTGTCACGGAATTTGATCACCTGCTGGTCATTGAAAATCATATCCCGCTTAAAAAAGATGCTCTTTAATTTTACAAACGTCTCATGGCTCATACCTTTGACCACGGGCATCGAAAAATCACCCGAAAGATCTCCGCTGTGATTATCGTATTTCTGAAAACCTCCCCAATAACCTTGAATGTCATATCGATTAATGAGCTTCATATGTGCTGGTTCTGACACGTCAAAGCAACGTAACCGCCAGATATTGGTTGGTTGAAGTT
>JBICHS010000174.1:0-4862 GCA_043101135.1 Phycisphaeraceae bacterium JB051 | reverse complement strand
GGCCGCTGCGGTCAACATACATCACGCCGACCTTGCCCATGAGAACCGCGTAGGGTTGCTCTTTGCCAAGGTCAACGATCATTTCATCAAACGTCAGACTCACGGTCCCAACGGGCGGGAGAATGTTGTTGACAGGCGAGGTTGCAGCAGGTGTCTGCTGAGGCTTCTGAGTAACTTGCACAGGCTTGGCCGGCTGAGCTTCAACGGGTGTCGAAACCACCGGTTGCTCAACAGGTTTGACCACCGGCTTAGGCTGAGGCTTGACAGGCTCGGGCATCGCAGCAGGTTGATCAGGCTTCACAGCCGTCGTCACCGGTTCACTGCTGGGTGTTGGTGCTGAGGGTGCCTGAGCCTGGGGCTTTTCTGCGGGTTGACGCAGAGCGGTCGGTGCAGGCAGTTGCTGCTTGACCACCGGTGCGGTCGGATCATCAGCTGAATACGGGGTCTGCAATTGCAGGGGCTGTTCGGTACGGTCCACGACAATCGTCGGGCCACCCGATGCAGCAGAGCTTTCGCGTGCCAATCGTGCAGCACGGGACTCGGTTGATTCATTGATCACCACGTCAGAGCGTGGCTGAGAAATGGCGGTCAGGTGCGTGATGAAACGGCGCTTGGCGTCAGCGGTCAGTTCCATGCTGCTGCGGTCGACCTGTTCCATCAAGTCGGTGGAAAGGTCCACCTTGCCGGTGGTGCTGACGGTGACGAGTAAACGCGGTGCCGCTGCCGATGTCGGACCACGACCAAGTAGCGGCTGAGCATTGTCCAGATACATCCACATGTGTCGAACTTCGCGGCCACCGGCGATGGATTCACGTTGAATACGAATCACCGCATTGTCAGCACGAAAGCCATATGTCCCCACACCAATGCGGACATCACGCTTCAGGAACATGTATTGGATCACACCGTCGTACCAGACACTGGTCCGCGTCGCAGAGAGTTGCGCATCCGAATCGATCACCGGGTCTGCCAGCGGCAGGTCGGCAATGGTGTTGACCGTCGGCTGAGCCTGCAGTCCTGGAAGCATCACCCCAGTGATGGCGATCAAAGCGACAAGCAGCAAAAGTACTGCATCACTGACAACTCGTAAAACACGCGTGGGTTTGGTCTGACTCATCCTGATCCTGTTTATGCCCTTGCCCATCTGATCCCTGGCATGTGCGTCTAGCGGTTTGGTGATATCAGGCCAGCATTGGCTGAGAGGGTTGATGCTGACTGCTGTTGTTGGATTGTTGGCTTGATGCCTCTGGCGTCTGCTCGTCGACGGACTTCTGATTCGTCAGACAAACGATCTGCCAAAGGTCCATGAAGCGGTGTTTGAAGTGATACTCAAAATGCAGGTCCACGCCTTTGAGTACATCTTCCAAAGCCACATCACTGCGCCAACCGATTTTCACCCAGAACGGATTGGTGAACTTTTCGAGCCAGCCCATGACAGGGTTGGTCGAACGGAAGTGATTGGCAAGGACAATGCGCCCGCCGGGCTTGACGATTTTCGCAGCCCAGTTGAGCAGTCTTGCCGGATCGCTGACGACGGTGACCGTGTGACACATGATGATGTGATCAAAGCTGTGCTCGGCAAACGGCGGGTACATGCCGTCACCGCGGACGAGCTTGATGTGGTCGTAGCCGCGCTGTTCACAAACGGTCTTGGCTTTAGCGATCATGCCTTGCGACAGATCCATGCCAATGACGGTGACATCGGTCGGGTAATGCTTAAGTGTCAGCCCTGTCCCCACACCCAGATCGAGGATTCGATCACCGGGTTTAAAGGGCAGTTGCTGCACCGCACGTCTTTGTCTGCTTCGAACCAAAGCGCCAAAAGTCCAGTTATAAAACCAGGACCAGATGTCATACATCGGCTTGGTCGAGCGTTCTCGCATCGTAGCCATAACTTGATTCCCAATTGGATATGGGTAAAAGAATATCTGCAATTGGTTTAACATGCCAGTGGAGATTAGAAAATAGTGAGATCGCACAAGTCGATTTGAGGCCAAATCGCGCCTTTTCAATCGCTTGTGAACGCCCCACTGCAACGACATCTGTCGCTTGAGGTATGACCTGAGGACAATTGATCCGATGAACAATCACGTTGCCCCATCCGTAGGAACCGACATGAAGCACGAAACGAAAATGAATCATAAATTACTGTCACTGCTGATGGTTCTGTCTTTAACCCTCCCGACCCTGGCCCAGCCCAAGACTTGGCAGAAGAATCCGGATAGCAGAATGCTCCGCCGAACACCCGTGGTGGAGGTGTTTGAAAACTCGAAAGACGCGGTGGTCAACATCGCCTCCAAGCAGGTGATTCAATACCGCTCGCCCCTTGGCATTGACGATTTATTTGACCGATTTTTTGACAGCCCCTTCCGTCGCCGTCAGCCGCGCTCCGTCGAACGCACCAGCGTTGGCAGCGGCTTTGTCCTGCACAAGTCGGGCCTGATTGTCACCAATGCCCACGTGGTCGCCCAGACCGCAGAACGTAAAGTCATCTTCAATGACCACCAGGAATATGATGCCCAGATCATTGCTATCGACCATGAACATGATCTGGCGGTGCTCAAAATCGACGTGGATCACGACATCCAAACCCTGCCTCTGGGACACTCCGATGACCTGATAGTCGGTGAAACTGTCATTGCCATCGGCAACGCACTGGGGTATCAGCACACTGTCACGTCCGGCGTGGTCTCGGCTTTGAATCGCTCGATCGACATCAATGACGATGTGGCTTTCAAGAACCTCATCCAGACCGATGCAAGCATCAACCCCGGCAACTCCGGCGGCCCCCTGCTTAACGTGCTCGGTGAACTCGTTGGCATTAACACAGCCATTCGCGCAGACGGGCAGAACATCGGCTTTGCGATCCCGGTGGATGACCTGCGTCGACTGCTACCGCAAATGCTTGCACTCGAATCACGCAGTCGCCTGCAAGTGGGCATGCAGGTCTCTGACCGAGGTAACACACTTAAGATCACCCGCATTGATGTCGACTCCCCTGCCGATAAAGCCGGCCTGCAAGTCGCCGACGTCATCACCCAAATCGATGGCAAGGATGTGACCAATGCTGTGGACTACACCATCGCCATGGTTGGCAAGAAAGCCGATGACTTTATGCAGGTCACCGTCAAACGCGGGCATCGCAACAAAACCTATCGCGTGCAGATCGTCGAAAAACCCAGACCCGATCTGGACACCATGATGGAAAATCTCTTTGGCATGCAGGTCGGCATCATCACCGATGAAATGGCCCGCGAAGCACGCCTGCGCATCCGCGGCCTAGCGGTCATCAAAACTCTCAACAACGGGCCGGCAGCCAAACTGGGTATCCAACGCGGTGACATCATCACCAACATCGGCAACCTCTCCACCACCGACACCAACACACTCGCCGAACAACTCGAAAACATCAGCCCCGGCGACCGCCTGCGAATCACCATCGTCCGCATCGCCAACCGCAGCTACATCCGAAAGACGTTGATCATCACAGCAAGGTAACAGTTCATTTTCCGGAGGATTCAAAATGTACAAGCCAATCTTTGCTTCACTGCTGTTTGTTGCAATCATCAGCCCATCTGTCAAAGCGGAGAATTTTAATTCACTTCTGCAGCAAGCGATGGACGGTGATGCCAAAGCCGAGTTTGAAGTCGGCTATCGCTATGACTTAGGCGAAGATGTCAAACAGGATTTTAAAAAGGCTGTCTACTGGTACCAGCGCTCTTCCAATCAAAATTACATGCCTGCAAAAACCAATCTCGGCTGGTTGTATCAGAACGGACTGGGTGTCGAGCAGGATTACAGGATTGCAATGTCGCTCTACACACAAGCTGCTGAAGCAGGCGATTCACAGGCACAACACAACCTTGCCTGCATGTATGACCAGGGCCTTGGGATGCAACGCGACCTCCAGCTAGCGGTGAAGTGGTATGTCAAAGCTGCACAACAAGGTCATCCCGCAGCCTGTTTGAATCTCGGTGTCTGTTATTGGCGAGGCGAAGGCGTCGCCAGAGACCTTGTTCAAGCCTATCGCTGGGTTGATATCGCAAGGTTTCTTCTGAATGACAAACGGGACAAATGGCGTGCACGTGGAGCATTGGATGAAATCAAAAAAAATGCCACACCCTCACAGATACAAGAAGCAAAGCAGTTAATACAGGATTGGCATAGGCAAAGGCAAAAGAACCAAGAGTAACTTGCCTTGGCTACATGTAACGTATTTTCGATCTGCCAATTTCAAAGCAGAAACATCCATCACGACTTAAAAATGCACTTGTACATATAACCTTGATAAACTGCTAAAATATCCACAGGCCTGTCTGTGCTAGTAGATATGATTGACGCCTAGATACCTCATGTCCATTTTGAAAGTTATCCATGCCATCACCTGATCAAACCGTGATCAAGGAACCGACTCGATTTGGAACCTTCGGCGGTGTGTTTACGCCTTGTGTGCTGACGATTCTGGGTGTGATCATGTTCCTGCGCTTTGGCGAAGTGGTGGGCAATGCCGGGGTGATCAGCACCATCATCATCGTGCTTGCCGCCAAGGTCATCACCACTTTGACCACGCTGTCGCTTTCGGCGATTGCCACCAACACCAGGACCAAAGCCGGTGGTGCGTACTTTCTGATCAGCCGCAGCCTGGGTGTCGAATTCGGGGGGACGATCGGGTTGGTGTTTTTCCTGGCTCAGGCGATCTCTGTTGCCATGTATGTCATCGGTTTTTCCGAAGCCTTGTTCACCGCGTTCCCGCAAATGACCCTGCGTCTGCTGATGGTGGGGACAATCACAAACTTCGTGGTCTTTGCCTGCGTGTACATCGGCGCGGGTTGGACGATCAAACTCCAGTACGGCATTCTGGC
>JBICHS010000173.1:0-7733 GCA_043101135.1 Phycisphaeraceae bacterium JB051 | reverse complement strand
CTTTGTACAGCAGACTGGTCTGGCCACCAAGTTCTGAACGGATGGCATAAATCTGACCTGCTGCGTTGACCGTGAGGTCTGCAATATCATCAAACGCCGCACCAAGTCCGCCGTTAAACAGAGCCTGGGCAACAAAGCTGTTAAGTGAACTAAAGACGCGTGTTTCCGTCACGCTGGTCGTCGTGTTGGTGATATCAGCCAAGCTGTAATAACGACCATTGGCATCGACCGCAAAGCCCATCACGTCATTGATCGCTGAATCCGGCGTGGTGACCTGCAGTGAGGTTTCCGTGTCATCCAGATTGATCTGAATCACACGACGACCTTCTGCTTGTGAATCGTCATAAGCCAGCAGATTGCCTGTAGGGCTGGTTTCCAAGGCGACAATGTGTGTGTTCTCGTCATTGACCTGAATGATGCTTGAGGAGGTCCCGATTTCGGAGACTTCACCGTCAGTCATGCTCACTGTCACCAGGCGGTCCTGGCCTTCTTCCATATCGCGGAGGATGGCATAAAGAACGTCACCTGCTTTGGAGAAGCTCATCGCGGTCACGGTGTCTGTAATCGGATCACCATTGACATCATTGAGCGTGCCAACAGCGGACGCCAAGCCGGTGAGTGTACTGACGGTATACAGTGATTTTTCAACCACGGAAGTCATCAGACGGGTCACACCGGTACTGCTGCTAAGAGCAAACAGATTGCCATGTTCATCGACCGAAAGACCGACGAGTGTTTCGTCGATCGTCAAGGTATCAGGAATGGTGTAGAAGATCGTATCTTCGCTGGGGTTCTCAAGACTGACACCGATGATCTGACGGTCGACGTCCGAAGAGATGCCCGTGGCGATGGCAACGAGCACGCCATTGCGAATATCCGCGGAGACAATGGTCGGATTCACTTCCGAGCCGGTGTCTTGAAGATTCGTGTTCAATTGGATCACGCCAAGGTCATTGATCGTCCCAGCAACACTGCCGTCGTCGGTGACATTGTCCGTGTCAATTGTGATCAGGTGATGCAGCGAGTCGGTTGCACTTTGCGTAACAGCGTAAAGCACGGTGGTATCACCATCGGTATCCACTGCAAAGCTGACAATACTGCCATCCAGAGACGTCAGGGCGGTACCGTTGCCGGTGGAGCTCACACCACCATCAGTGACCATGCTTGTAACACCATTGATGGTGTACAAACGTGTTGTCGGGGTGGCATCACCCAGATTCCAGCTGTTAATCGAAGTATCGTCATCGGTGGTGACAATCACCAGGCTGCCGTTTTCGTTGTCCGAAAGACCGACAATCTCATCACCGCCCAAAGCGCTGGTCAGAACGCGAGACTGCGACGGATCAGTCTGGTCGATGGCAACCATGTACTGACTGGCACCGGACTGATGGATCGCCATCAGCGTGCCGTTGTGCAATGTCAGCTCGGTAATGGTCATGTTCTGTTCAGTCAGACCATTTTGAATGCTGGTTTCACTGCTTGTTGCACTGAGATATTCACCGGTCAGCGCATCGAAACTGGCTGTCACCAGGAACTGACCGTTCGTGGCGGTCACGATGTCATTACGGATCAGCAACAACTGATTGTTTTCGTTATCCCAAGTCATACCCGCAAAGGAGCTGTTACTGGTGTTGTAGATGGTTGTCTGATCGTTGAAGAACGAGGTCAAAGCCGTCACAGTCAACGTATCCGGATCGGTCGCAGTTGCTGCATCAATGGCATAAAGATTGAAACTGGTGGAATTATCCACGCGCCCCAGAACAATCAAACGCTGCATATTCGCATCAAAGGCAATGCCTTGAATGTCGTTGATGGTCGATTGATCAATGAGTGTTTCAACGCCGTTGTTATCAATGAAGTAAATATCACCATTGCTGGTAAGGGCGTACATGGCATTGTCTGTACCAGGTACCGCAACAATCTGTTGAATCGTAAGACCGCTGAGAATATCAGCATCCACGGTGGTGCTCTGGAGCAGATCGTCCGCTGCATAACCGTTGACAAACAGGGCGTCATTGTTGTTGGATTCGATGGCAGTTGCCGCCAGAATCGCGTTACCCGATGCATCAGAAAGCTGGCCGATGAAGTTAAAGGCTTCGACGCTGCCATCCACTGCACGCGTGATTTCATACAGGTCGATGCTGATGCCGTTGTTAACCATGGCAAAGACACGCTGACGTTGATTGGCATCGAGCGCATCCGTGACGACCACATCGATCACGTCATGAAGTTCACTTGCACTGCCCAGGCTCGTATCAGGTGAAAGTGTTGAAGCATCCACACCGATGGTCCAAAGGCCATTGCTTGCCGGGTTGATGTCCAGACCGGTGATATCAAGGACACTGCTACTGGTACCACTGGTGACAATGTGCCCGATGCTTTCGGTGCCTGTTGCAAGCCCAGCGGCGTCACGTTGCACCTGTTGAAGCACAAAGCCGGTGTCATTGTTGGTGACAATGAAGGTTGAACCCGATGAGCCGATGGTCAATGCGATGACATCCATCACATCAGCCAACGTACCGGAGTCACCATCTTCGAGGCTTGGGATCTGAGCAAAGCTTTCAGACTGCCACATCTGTGAGTTGCCTTCATCCACGGAGAAGACGCTGTAGACGCGACCATCCGCATCAATGGCCAGACCGGACAAAGCACTGTCGATGACTCCTGCTGCCAGGCGCTGTTCAACCGTCCCATCCTTATCCAGGAAGATCAGATCACGATCGACACTGCTGCCTGATTCGTCATCACGGTAACCAACAAGTGTGCCTGAACCATAGGTATCCAATGCTGCGATGCGCACCGTTGCCGAGGTGCCAGCAATGTCGACAATCGTGCTGGAGCTATTGGACGGATCGTTGTTGGCATCGGTGGCAAAGCTGATAAGTTCATCACCATTGGAAGTCTGGCGGACGCCGTACAGATAGAGTTCTGCAGCATCATTCTGCGCAAAGGCCAGCGCGGTGAATGAACTGGTGGTGGTGGCGCCACTGATAAGCACATTCTGGCCGGTGATGCTGAAGGTATCATCGTCAGCAAAGGTCAGCTCAAAGAGCATGTCGCTGGTTTCAGCAATCTCATCACCGTCGGTATCAATCTGGCCGATGAAGTAGACCTTGTTGTTATTGGAAACATGTGCTTCAAGCGCCTGGATGTTGATGATGGTATCTGCGGTGACTGCACCATCATCGCTGTCGTGGTCATAGGTCAGGCTTCCGAGTTTGGTGAAGTTCTGAATCGGACCACCGGTGGTGTTGCGCTGAGCTTCATAGAGACTCATCGTCCCATCGGCTTCCTGTACCACAGCAAGCAGACGATCGTTGGCAGTCACGGTCAACGCGGTGACGTTGTAAGCATCAAGTAGATCACCACCGCCTTCGATGTTGCTGTCAACATCGACCTGCGGGACAAGATCAAGCGTGCTGGAAATCAGAGCCGGGTTGATGACCGTGTTGTCATACACCGAGTAGAACAGGAAACGTTCATCGTTGGTAAGGCCATCAGTATTATCACTGACTGCACCATCATCCGAGTCAGCTTCCGAATCGCTGGGGGAAACGGCGATTGAGCGGTCGATGCGAATGAGCATGTCCTGCGTCCCAATGCGCACGGTGGCATAAAGCACGCCGTTTTCAGCACCATTGGATTCGTCAATTGCCGTACCGGTCACATCGTCATTGAGCACACCATCAGCAAAGACAACGACATTGACTGCCGAAGCCACAGCGGTGTTTGAGTTGATACGGAAGACTTCGCGCGTACCGCCGGTATTGACGGTGGGGCGAGTGGCCACGACGTAGAGATCGCCGGTGGATTCAAGCTCGATGGATTCGATTTCGGTGACGTTGCGTCCCTGGCTGTCCTGGATGGCGCCAATGACTGTTTGCGATTGAATTTCACCATTGATTCGGGTGAAGCGCACCAGGTAATTGGTGCCACCGGATTCAACCACACCCCATGCCGGTGAGTCAGGATCAGAATCAACCGCAATGGCAGTAAGGTTCATGCTTGAACCGTAGTCACCAAGAACTGCAGCAAGGGGGTTTGGATCGTCAGAACCATTGCTGGTGTACAGCGCGTGGTTAAGCAGGGAGTCGATATAGACTGACAGGAAGTTTCCAGCCGCATCGACACCAAGGCCGGTGACGTCATCTGAGACATCCCCGACAATTTCTTCTCAGCTCAACGTTTCACTGGAGACATTGCAAATGACAGTCACCGCGCCACTGGAACGGTTGATGCGGTAAAGCACTTCATTGGAAACGGCATAGGCCAGACCGGTCGTCGGGTCGATGGCATAGGCGTCAGGATTGTTGAGCCCCGTGGGATAATTGACCAGTTGTGACTGGATATCGTTTTGCAGTGTTGCTGCCTGGATGATGGCTTGAACCGTGCCATCGGTGTCCGGCTGCCCGTCCGCATTGGTGGTGTCCAACTGGACAAGTTGGATGACCTGTCTCGTCGTTGCATCGGTGCCTGATCCGGATTGAATCTGGCCGACGTTGATGCCGAACGTGGTGCCGTTACCCAAAAGGCCCATGCTCGCGATCGCCTGCATATCAATCTGGTCGGTACCATCCTCCGTAGCCAGAATGATGCTGCCCGTCAGCGGATCCAGGATGCTCATCAGCGCGCCATTGAGTTCATCCATGGAGAAAGGCGTAACCCCGTCAGCACCACCAACACCACCGAGCACGTCAATGCCGTCTTCGATGTCATCGCTGCCTGCAGCAGAGTCTTCGCCGTAGATGGTGCCCGGCAGGTCGCCAAGGTTGACCACCTGTCTGAGGTTTCCGTTTTCATCAGGTTCAAGTCGGACATCAGCGCCGATGAGTTCCACAATGGTATCGCCGGTGATGACGACGCGAATCGTCACACCTTCACCATCAGGATCACTTGGGTCTGGTGCTTTGAACTCGAAGATATCGCCGCCGACAAGCGTGGTGAGCAGGACGCGTGGTTCTAGCGTTTCCAGCTCATGGTTGAAGATGGTCGGAACGGCTTGCCGTTTGCGAAGCAGATTGCGAAAGCTCTTGCGTAATGACTTCCTGTTGTGACGCTGTTGAGCCGATCGCTTGATCCGTCGTGGCATGTGGAACTCCCTGTAAAGAACGGATGGTTGGTTCTTCCAAAGTCAGATGAAAACTGGATCTTGTGCGCAGGGAGTCTGAATGGCGGGCGGGGTTATTCAGTTGGGCTTGGGTGTTTCTCTCTCTGTCACCTGGATCCGAATGCTTCAATTGGCTCCTGTCGTAAAAACTCATGACAGTTCACGTTGTGAGCCGATTGTTTAATCATCTGACGCGGCAATCTTGCGACTACCTGTTGTTAATGATTACAAAGTAACTGCGCGGCAAGGTGTTGGAAGGTTGACCTCCCAACACCTGCCGGTTGTATTGCAGTTATGATTTACCTGATTCAAAGGCGAATCAGGATTTTGGGGCAAAAATAGGTGGGTTTACTTCTTGCTGTCTTCCTTGGCAGCATCAGTCTTGGCTTCGGCAGCCTTGGCAGCAGCAGCGGCCTGGGCGGCAGGGGCAGCCACGCGACGCTTGCGTTCTTCAAGTTCCAGAGCACCGTAGGTTGCTTCGTAGCGAGCCACGGCCTGGCCAAGAGCGATCGCAAGACGCTTGGCAGCCCAGGGGTTCAGAACCATGCGCTGGTCGATTTTAAGACGAGCGACGTTCTGACCAGCCGGACGCAACGGACCTGCAAAGTCAAGATTGAATTCTTCAGCTGAACCCCAGACGCGGACGGTGGTGCTGTAGGTCACCGGCGTGTTGGATTCGTCGATCTGAAGTTGGACTTTGCTGTTGGGCTGCTGGTTGGCAGCTGCAACGGTTTCGATCGTGTCCGACTGCTGTTCTTCTTTGTTAGCCATCAATAAGTACCTCGTAAAAGTGTGAAAAGGATAGTAAAACGCTTAGGGTAAGTTACTTGTACAAGATCGGAGTGTCAAATATCCACAGGCGGTTCTTGAGCCAAAATTCGCGCTTTGTTCGCATACTGGATAATGGTCTTTCCAACTTGGGGTTATCTTCTCTTCCGTCGTGCACTTTGCGTGCTTTTGTGGCTTGCTCGAGCCGCTGTGGGGTGTCATTAAGACGCGCAGCTCAGGTAGGTTGTGTTTACTGTAATCGGCTCAGCTTGGTCCTGTCAACAACAAAATTGCAATCAATCCTGAATTTTTTGTTTAAACAATATATTGCGACACCTTTTAAATGACAGCTTTCCCACAACCGCGATCAACGCCCATCACCGTGGCAGGGTCTTATCCAGTTCTTCATCATGCTTGAGCACCTGGGCGCGACTTTGGAAGGCCAGCTTCTGAGCTTTCTTCTGGGCCATGTCAAAGACGCGTTTGAGCCAACGGGGAAGGGGGCCGTGATTGCCGGTATACCGCATCCGCATGACCTTGCTAAGGCGCGTTGAGAACTTGATGAGCAGATCATCTTCAAGACTAACGATGTTCCGTGCACTGCCCGGGTCGCCTTGTCGACCGGAACGGCCATACAACTGGCGGTCCACACGACGGGCTGAGTGACGCTCGGTGAGAATCACGTGTAAGCCACCAGCTTCGCGGACGCCTTTACCCAGCTTGATGTCGGTGCCTCGGCCTGCCATGTTCGTTGCAACGGTCACAGCACCCTGTTCACCGGCTTTGGAGACAATGTCTGCTTCGGCTTCATGATGTACTGCGTTGAGTACTTCATGATCGATCTTGGCCAAATTCAGTAGTTCACTTAACCGTTCGGAAGACTCAATGGATCGTGTGCCCACCAATGTTGGGCGTTTTTGCTTGCGCATCTGCTTGATCTCTTCGACGACGGCATGCCAGCGGTCATCCGAATACCGGAAGATCAAATCAGGCAGCATCTTTCGCTGAATCGGGCGATGCGTCGGGATCACACGCACAGGCAAGCTATACGTCGCTTCGAGCTCAGGAATGGCTTCTGCTGCGGTTCCCGTCATGCCTGAAAGATGCGGGTACATGCGGAAAAACCGCTGAAAACTCAGGCTGGCAAGCGTATCACGGTCAGCGGTGATTTCCAGATCATGCTTGGCTTCGACTGCCTGGTGTAGACCATGTTGCCACTGGCGGTCTTCCATGAATCGGCCGGTGTATTCGTCAACGATCACGATCTTGTCATCATGCAACTGATACTGATCGCCGGGGAAATAGCAGTGTTCTGCCGTCAAAGCCTGTTCGACCATTTCATCACGACGACGCGGGGATCGCCAGAAGGCTTTGTCCTTGTCATCCTCGGTCAACAGGGCTTCGAGGTTCTCATAGCCCTCATCGGTGAGCTTGGCTTTGCGTTTACGGTGTTCAATGATGAAGTCTTCGTTGGGAATAAGCTGCATCGCCAATTCGCGGGCACGCATGTATAACGGTGCCTGCTCATCTGTCCCGCGGTTGTTGGCAATAATCAACGGCGTCACCGCTTCATCAATCAGAACCGCGTCCAGTTCGTCAATCACCGCAGTGAACAAGCCTGGAATCAACACCTGATCCGCAGCCTGCGAACCGATCCGTGAACCATAAGTCTTCCAGCGTGCCGAGATGGGATCGAGAATCCGGCCGAGCTTGAGCTGATCACGCAGCCAGTCAGCAACGAGTTCTTTCTGCGTCAAATATACGATCGGCAAGCGATATAGCCCGCGCCGTTCAGCTTCCTCAGTCTCACCAGTAATGCCCTTGGCTGATAAGCCGCATCGACGGTAGATCGGCATGC
>JBICHS010000172.1:0-4871 GCA_043101135.1 Phycisphaeraceae bacterium JB051 | reverse complement strand
AATGGCCTGACAATCCGGCAAGCGTTTGGCTAATTCATCCCAACGGTTTTCACCACCACCGGGAACCGGCGTTGGTCGTGTTTCGACGGGCTTGTAGCCACCGTTTCCATCTGTGCCGAAGACCCAGAGTTGTTCAGACTCACCAAGATGCTGATTCACCAGCACGCCTTCATACGAGGTCACCGCGATGTACGGGCGATTCTCCGCATCATCGGCAATGGAAGCGTTGGCTGATTCACGTAAGGCCTGGTTAATCAACTCGCTGTTGTCTTCACCAAGCATGCCCACCGCGTCAGCACGACAACGTGAGCAATGCTTCATTTGAGGCAAGTACTGACCGGACTGTGCACGGACGGCTTCCATCAACTCTGCGGAAGGTTCATCCAACTCATGGAACGGCGTACCTTCCACGGGAATCAAGGCCATGCAGTTGTGGACATCAGCGCCCAAAGCCTGCACCGTTTTGGAGATTTCCTCGATGTGATGATCATTGATACCGGGCATCACGATGCTGTTGACCTTGACGGTCACGCCGTGTTCGTGAAGCTGGCGAATTGCATCAAGCTGACGCGAAAGCAGAATCTGAGCAGCCGCAAGACCGCGGTAGACCATCTTGTCCGGCCGGGCAAAGCGATAAATCTTTTCACCGATCGTCGGGTCCACTGCGTTGCAGGTGATCGTCACGTGACTGGTTTCAAGCTCAGCGAGTTCTTCAATGTAAGGGCCAATGCCCAGACCGTTGGAGGAAACGCAGAGAATCATATCTGGGAAATCGCGTCGGATCAGACGCAGGGTTTGCATGGTTTCCTTGCCGTTGGCAAACGGGTCACCGGGGCCAGCAATACCCACCACGCTGATGGGTGTGTCGACGATATCGACCACCTTCTTCAGATAGCTCAACGCTTGCTGCGGAGCCAGGATCGTGCTTGTCACACCGGGGCGTGACTCGTTCATGCAGTCGAATTTCCGGTTACAGAAATTACAACCGAGGTTGCACTTGGGGGCGACGGGAAGATGCACGCGGCCGTACTTGTGCTTGGCGCCAGCATCGAAACAGGGATGTTTTGAGCAGTCAATTGCCATGATAAACGCTCCGTTCAAATATAGGTGTAGCCAACTTCACTGGTGCGCTGCTTAACGTCCAGGAGCGTGTTGACGATGAGGTCGTAGAGATATTGTGTGCCCTGGTATCCCAGGTGAACGATGCGGGATGCACCCATGCGGTCATGGATCGGTAGACCCACGCGGACCAGTGGCACATCGAGTTTTTGTGAAAGTTTAAAGCCCTTGGAATTGCCGATGATCAGATCAGCATGCATATCCATCGCCGCGTCGGTGATCTCTTCAAAGTCCACACCATCCATGATGGTGGCAACCGAAGGATCGGGCATCACGCGTTCGATGTTTTCAAGCAGCTTGCCACTCTTACCACCGGAGGCAATCAACACCGGGACGATGCCGATTTCGGAAAGGAAAGCAGCCAATGCGATGACGAAGTCTTCTTCACCGTAGAGAATCGCACGCTTGCCGAAGCAGTACTTGTGTCCATCGACATAACTGTCGACAAGGCGACCGCGATCCATCTGGTAGCGGCGCGGCGTTGGGTTACCTGAAAGTTTTTCAAGTGCGTCGAAGAAGCGATCCGTCGCGGCAATACCGATGGGCATGTCCATGCGGTGGTTTTCGACATCGCAGTTCGACGCCAGGTATTCGCCAGCAGTTTGGGACTTGTGATGCGTGGTTGCAAACTCGATGCTGCCAGCAGCACTGCCCATGGACTTGAGTTGATCAACCGTGGTGCCGCCTTCGGGGATGCGTTGGTATGAATCCCAACTCACGCCGTCCATACGTTCGGAGTAATCCGGGAGCATCACATAGTCGAGTTCAAAGTCCGCAAGAATGTCCTTGAGGTGACGAATGTCCGCAGGCGAAACCACGCCGGGAATCATGTTGACCAGATTCGCCTGGGTGTCGCCCTTTTCTGCCAGGTCTCTGGCCAGAGCGAAGACCGCTTCCATGTAACCATCAAAGTGCGAACCCGAATAGCTGGGCGTTGATGCATGCACCAGGTGCGGCAGCGGGGTCGGGTCTGCATACTTACTCGTAAACTGATGCAGGAACATCGGCATGTCATCGCCAATGGTTTCTGACAAGCAGGTCGTTGCGATACCGATCACCGCCGGTTCGTAACTGCGAATGACGTTGGCAAGACCTTGTTCGAGATTGGTCTGACCGCCGAAGATCGCAGCGTGTTCACCGAAGTTGGAGGACGCGATGTCCATCGGTTCACGGAAATGTGAAATCAGGTAACGCCGAATGTACGTGGCACACCCCTGGGAGCCATGAAGGAACGGCACGCACCCTTCTACGCCGGAGAACGCCAGACAGGCTCCCAAGGGCGTGCACATCTTGCAGGCATTGCGCGTTGCGGTGAAGTGGTCGGATTTTGCAGGTTCTGGAACAATCACTTTGCCACCTCCGTCGCGCCAATGGTTAACGTTGCAAATTTTCTACTGCCCGATTCTGTTTCACCGGGCTTGACAACATTCGTTGGGATGTAGTTGGCTTTGGGTTTGGGATTGTCATTGACCTGGGCCAACGCGGTTTGACGTTGACGGAAAGGTGAGAACTTCCAGACCGGGCTGCACAATGAGCCATGCACTTCACGGGCGAAGTTGAGCATGCCTTCAAAACCAGCCAAACATTCTTTGCGTTCATGGTTGTGATCGCAGAACGCAACACCAAGTTTGTAAGCAATCGGGCGTTCTTTCACACCGCCGATGAGCAGGTCGGTGTCGGTTTCCTGAATGAACTTGGCAAGCTCCAACGGGTTGGTGTCATCAAGAATGACCGTCCCATCGTCGCAGAGTTCAGCCAGTTGTTTGTAGTCGGTTGGGTTGCCGGTTTGTGAACCAGCGATGGTGGTCTTGACGCCCAGTGTTCGCAGTGATCGCACGAGGCTAAAGGCCTTGAAAGCACCACCGGTATAGATGGCTGCCTTCTTGCCTTCGAGATCCTGGCGAATCTTGCGAAGCTCAGGCATGATCCGCATCACTTCATCGCGGACCATATCCTGTGCACGTTCGAGCAGGTCTTTATCACCGAAGTGGTCCGCGACTTCGTAAAGGGCGCGGCTCATGTCTTCGATGCCGAAGTAGGAGACATGCATGAACGGTGTGCCGTATTTTTCCTTCATCATGCGTGCCAGGCCCTTCATCGAGCCGGAGCATTGCACGACATTAAGTGACGCACCATGTGCTTTACGAATGTCGTCGACGCGGCCGTCGCCCGTGATGGTTGAGACGACTTGAAGACCCATTTTTTCGTAGTAATCTTTGATGACCCATGTTTCACCTCCGATGTTAAAGTCACCGAGAATATTGATACTCAGCGGCTTGATGTCACTTGTATCACCGGTACCAACCAGTGTGTCCAGGGCATGACAAGCCGCGGAGTATCCATCCTTTTTTGAACCAGCAAAACCCTCGGACTGCACGGGGATCACGTCAATGCCAGTCTTGGCCGAGACGCGTCGACAGACGGCATCCATGTCATCACCGATCAAGCCGACGATGCAGGTCGCGTAGACGAATGCAGCCTTGGGGTTGTAATGTGCGATGAGTTCAAGAAGCGCTTTTTCAAGCTTCTTTTCGCCACCGTAGATCACGTCTTTTTCCTGTAGATCCGTGGAGAAAGACATGCGGTGAAGCTGCGGGCCTGAGGAAACGGCACCGCGGATGTCCCAAGTGTAGGATGCACAGCCGATGGGACCGTGGATAACATGCAGTGCATCACAGATCGGGTAAAGCACCACCCGAGACCCACAAAACACACAAGCGCGCTGAGAAACGCTGCCGGCAACCGACTGCTTTTCGCAGGCGATGTTGAACGGCTCGCTTCCTTTGGTCTGCACTTGTGCCTTGCGGGCTTCAAGTAGTCTGATGTTGTTTTCGATGGCGGTTGTCATGATGTTGTGCCCATTCATGTTGTTTAACCGTACTGATGTGGTTTCAAACCATCGGGTTTGGTGATGCGAGTGCTCCCCGGAGTATCTCCCTCATTCCCTTAGCGTTTTACGAGGTTAATTGTTCAGCACTCGCGTCACGAAAGCCGTCGGTGAAGACTTTCGATTGGTGTTTTAGTGATGTCCCTGGCAGCCGCAGCTTCCACTGCAACATTCGCCGGACTCTTTTTCTTTGTCTTTGCCGTCGTTGCAGATGCCGACCATCACGTTGGATGATTTGACGACTGCACAGGCTTGCCCACCTTCAGTGAGCTCAAGTTCCTCGACAGCATTGTTGGTGATCACCGCGGTGATCACGGGGTTGGCTGAAAGCTCGATCTTGACGATGCTGTTGACGGCACCTTTGTCGATGGAAACAACCTTGCCCATCAATTTGTTTTGTGCACTGATTTTCATCGTGATGCTTTCTGGTGTGCCCTTGGTGGTTACTTCTTAAAAACCCGAGTGTGGCGGGCAAGGGGCACGCATGCCCGCCACACCGCGGTGTTGTCACGTCCATCATGTGGGTGTGTCATGGACGCAGATGAGTGGTTCTGGTTTGTCGTAATCTCCCAGGTATTCAAGGTAAACTCGCGATCACCTTTTCAACCTTCCGGGAGGTTTACATCGTCAGTTCGAACGTTTCTTCCGGTGAGTCACGGTCCTGGCGATCCATGAGCACGTTGAGAATCTGTTCGAGGACACGGATGGCACCCTTGTAACCGACGGTCGGGAAGTACTGATGTCCGATGCGGTCGAGGATGGGGAAGCCATGGCGAACGTAGGGGATATCGTCGTCGCGAGCGATGTACTTGCCGTAGGTGTTACCCATGAGCAGATCGACCGGCTCGTTCTTGATCCACTGGTG
>JBICHS010000171.1:0-4270 GCA_043101135.1 Phycisphaeraceae bacterium JB051 | reverse complement strand
GATATCCAACTGCTGGGGATCGGCCGCACCGGGCACATCGGCTTTAACGAACCGGGCTCGGGCGTTAAGTCGGTCACCCGTTTGATCACGCTGGACAAAGTCACGCGTCTGGATGCAGCAAGTGACTTCTTTGCTGAAGAGAACGTGCCCCGCCGCGCCATCACCATGGGTGTGGGCAGTATCTTCAAAGCCCGTCGCGTGATTCTCATTGCCTTTGGTGAACACAAGGCCCCTATCGTCAAACGATCCGTTGAAGGTGATGTCAGTCCTGCGATTCCTGCAACGTTCCTGCAGCAGCATCCCAATGCTCAGTTCATGCTCGACAAGGCTGCAGCCTGCGAACTCACCCGATTCAAAGCCCCGTGGCTGGTCGGCCCGATGCAATGGAATGAAAAAGCCATCCGTAGTGCAGTCATCTGGCTTTCGCAACACCTTGAAAAACCCATCCTCAAACTCACCGAGGAAGACTACAACGAAGCAGGCCTTCAGGACCTTCTGGCTGAACACGGCCCTGCGTATGACATCAACATCAATGTCTTCCGCACCATGCAGCGGACCATCACCGGTTGGCCCGGTGGCAAGCCTGAATCTGCTCGCAAGGAAGGTGACCCGGTCCTTTCACGCGACCGCATCTTCCCCAAGAAAGTGATCATTTTCTCCCCGCATCCTGATGACGATGTGATCTCCATGGGGGGCACGCTCATCCGTCTTGCGGATCACGGCCATGATGTGCACGTTGCCTATCAGACATCCGGTAGCATTGCGGTGTTTGATGATGACGTGCTTCGCTTTGCGGACTTTGCCCGTGAATGTAACGCGGTATTCAACATTGAAACCCAGGCAACTGAATCACTGGAAGAACACATCGAGCAGTACATCAGTAACAAGCAACCCGGCCAGGTGGACTCGCCTCAGATTCAGCAGCTCAAGGGCCTGATCCGTCGCGGTGAAGCTCGCGCCGGTGTGCGTGCCTGTGGTGTGCCTGCATCGGAGAACTGTCACTTTTTGGATATGCCGTTCTATGAAACCGGACGTGTCCGCAAGAAGCCGTTAAGTCAGCAAGACATCGACATCGTCGTGAAGCTGCTGCGTGAGATCAAGCCCCAACAGGTCTATGCAGCAGGCGATCTTTCGGACCCGCATGGCACGCATCGCGTGTGTCTGTCTGCGATCACACAGGCCCTGGATGTGGTCAAACTTGATGACTGGTATCGTGACTGTGACGTATGGCTTTACCGCGGTGCATGGCAGGAATGGGAACCTGAAAACATCGAGATGGCAGTCCCCCTTTCACCGCAGGAAATTCTGCGTAAGCGTAACGCCATTTTCAAACACGAATCCCAGAAAGACCGTGCCCTGTTCCCCGGCACCGATGAGCGTGAATTCTGGCAGCGTGCTGAAGACCGCAACCGAAACACCGCGCGGATTTACGACCTGCTGGGCTTGCCCGAGTACGAAGGCATTGAAGCTTTCGTGAAATGGGATGGCAAGATTTATTAAAACGAACAGAATCGTCAGATCATAAAAACATTGCAGCCGCGTTGACACACAGCGCGGCTGCTTTGTAAAAACAGATTATCACCAAGACTTGAACAGACCATTGAAGGGAAGTTTGAATATGTCCACCATGCACCCACGACTGGCATTGTGCAGCTGGTCCACCCAACCCACCTCGCCACAACAACTCATCGACAACGTCAAGCAAACCGGCTTAACCCATATCCAATTGGCTTTGATGCCTTTGTTACAGGAAGCTGATGTCTGGTCGGATGCGCCCAGGCAATTGGCTGACGCAGGCATCACCGTGGTCTCTGGCATGTTCGGATGTGAAGGTGAAGACTACTCGACTTTCCAGACCATCCGTCAAACCGGCGGGATGACCCGTGATGATACATGGGACAAAAACTGGGCCAACGTCCAGCAGGTCGCCAAGGTTGCTGAGTCAATGGGCTTGGACATGGTCTCTGGTCATGCGGGCTTTTTACCAACATCCAAAGAGGATCCCAAATTCGACAAACTTGCATCTCGCTTGACACAGGTCGCAGGTTGTTTTGCAGATCATGGCCTGACGTTGATTTTCGAAACCGGTCAGGAAACAGCGGACACACTCAACCAATTTCTGGATGAGCTGGCATCACGCAATGCCACCAACGTCGGCATTAATTTCGACCCGGCCAACATGCTGCTTTACAACATGGGGGATCCCGTGGATTCGGTCATCAAAGTCGGTCCGCGCGTCAAGCAGGTGCACATCAAGGATGCTGTGCGTGCAGAACAACCTGAGACCTGGGGCATGGAAGTTGCTGTCGGCACCGGGCAGGTGGATTGGCCTGCATTCCTCAAGGCATTGGAACAAATCAACTACACCGGCCATCTGGTCATCGAACGTGAAGCAGGCGATCAACGCCTCACCGACATTGCGACTGCTGCAAAGCACATCACCACCCTGCTTGGCTAAGTTGACAAATCGTGTTCTCCTGGCGCCCGTGTCAATCGACACCAGCCAACTCACCCCGAGGCTTGTTGGAGCTCGGGGTTTTTCGTGCCATGAACACTTCGACATTTTGATTGTCTCTAACCTGAGTATGGTTCATTCCCTTTCAAGACGAATGTGTATAAAAATTCTGTCGGTTATAGCCTTCGACATTACAACCGTTAAGACTTTTCCAACCCGCAATCCCGAGATGATGAGTGGCAATTTGCTTGGGCATCCTCGTTGTGATCAGGTATAATGTGAAGCAATTGAAAAGTGAATAGACGATTGCTTTGGAAACGTCTGCAGGGTTCGCCCGACGGTGAGATATTATTTGCCCGAACCTTGTAGAATCCCAAGGGAGCAGGTACTGGTCACGATTGTCAGGCCGTCTACGAGCGGAAGGCAGGGATGCATCAGCGACGCACCCACCTTAAATTGGGGTTCGCGCAAAAACCACCGCACGGCCCAGGCGGATGACCAAGGCAATCTAACTATCGACGGCTTGTCATTCACTGGCAAGCCGTTTTTTATTGGGGCTCAGAACCATTCTTTTTGAACCGCCAAGACGCCATGAACGCCAAGTCACAAAGACAGAGTAAAGACAGTGAACAAAAAGACATGCTGTGTGGATTGAATCGCTTTTGATTTTTCATCTTTGAATCCACTGTGTTTACGATTGCTAAAATGCCTTTGTATTTTCCTCTCCGACCTTGGCGTCCTTGGCGTCTTGGCGGTTCAAACATTGTGATACGAATGGAATAGAATGTACGATCCTGCCGTTGTGTGTCATAATGTCCACACGAAATGAGTTGAATGATGAATGAGAAGCAACCCACCAACCCGACCTTAGCCGCCCACGCCAATGGTGGTGTACCGCTGGATGATTTGGTTCAGAATCTGGTCGACACCTACGACAGCAATGATCGTATGAGTCACTTGGATGCCGAATTTTTACCCTCACGTGCCCGGACCATCGAAATCATCGAGTTGGTTCGTCGCCTGATGTTCCCCGGCTTTTTCGATGAAACACGGCTCACATCCGAGATCATCCGCTATCACGTGGGGGATCTGATCATCCAGTTGCGTGCCCTGCTTAACGATCAAATCCGCCAGGCCATCCGCTACGATGAAAACCTCGCTGCAGAGAATGGCGATGACGACAAGGATTGCACCGGCGAAACCTGCGATGAAAAAGCAGCACGACTCACCGCTGAGTTCTTAAAACGCCTGCCACACATCCGTCACATGCTTTCAACGGATATTCAGGCAGCCTTTGACGGTGACCCGGCTGCACGCAGCACTGATGAAACCATTTTCTGCTATCCCGGTATTGATGCGACATTCATTCACCGTGTTGCCCATGAGTTGTTTAATCTGGGCATCCCACTGCTGCCACGCATCATGAGTGAATACGCGCACAACGAAACCGGCATCGACATTCATCCCGGTGCGACCATCGACGAATCCTTCTTCATCGATCATGGTACCGGCGTCGTCATCGGTGAAACCTGCATCATCGGCAAGCACGTCAAGGTCTACCAGGGCGTCACACTCGGTGCACTCTCCACCAAAGGTGGGCAGGCATGGCGTGGCTGCAAGCGACATCCAACCATCGAAGACAATGTCACCATCTATGGTGGTGCGATTATTCTCGGTGATATCATCATCGGTAACAGCACCACCATCGGCGGTAGCGTCTTCCTCACACAGGCGATTCCACCGAATCACACCGTGACCATGAAGGCCCAGGAACTGGAAATTCGTGAGCGTCGTCGGAAAGGCAAAAAGGCCAAA
>JBICHS010000170.1:0-3415 GCA_043101135.1 Phycisphaeraceae bacterium JB051 | reverse complement strand
CATATCCACGAGCGGTTTTTAAGTCAATTAAAATCCAGGGAGTAGGGAGGAGGGAGTAGGGAGTAGGGAGTAGGGAGTAGGGAGTAGGTTTCAATCTGAAAACCGCTTGCGGTTTAGCGCATCGGGTGAGATTCAAGAAATGTCCGCGTTTGGTCAAGGCATGGAGCGCTAAACCGCAAGCGGTTTTCGATGCGCATTGCGATGTGAATGACGGTTAAGGTCTAACAGATTTGCAGCTTGGGATCGCTTTGTGTCAGTTCATTGAGAACACGGCACGTCGGGGATTGTTTGGGGAGATTGGTGGGGGCGACGAGATACAGTTGTTTATTCAAAGACGTATTCTGCAACGTCAATGCGCAAAGGCGCTGCGCAGCCAACTCGTCAGTGACCGCGCTTTTGGCAACCATGGAGATGCCCAATCCTGCCATCACTGCGCGTTTGACCGCTTCGGTTGAGCCGAGGTTTTGTGAGACCTTTAATCGCTGTGCGTCTTCATCGAGCAGTTGTCGCAGACGTGTGCCGGTACCTGTGCCACGTTCTCCGCCGAGCATTGGAGCGACTGCCAATTCATCGAGACTGATACTTTGACGTGAAGACCATGGGTGGTCGGGGGGGACGATGATGACCAGTTGTTCGTTGAGCCATGAATGTGCTTCAAAGCCAGGGCGGTTGTCCCACCATTCCATCGCAGCGATGTCGATTTCCCCGGACTCAAGTTTTTCGACCATGTCGGGATTGCTGCCGATGAGCAGATCGATGCGGATGTTCTCCTGTTTGTCGATAGCCAGTTGCTTGAGTTTTTCCGGGAGGATGTAGATGCCGATGTTACTTGCTGCACCGATGACGACCTGCTTGCCTGCCAGTCGTTGTTTGACCTGCGATGCGACCTGGATCAGACTTCGCGCGTAAGGCAGGAACATCTGTCCCTGACGGGTGGGTTGGCAACGTTGGTTATTGCGGACAATCAGCGGGCAATCCAACTCGGATTCGAGTTTGCGAATCCACTGCGAGAGTGTTGGCTGAGCCTGGGAAAGTCGACGTGAGGCACCGCGAAAGCTGCCGGTTTCGATGACCGCGATGAAGGCTTGAACATGGTTGAGGTTGAGCATGATGTGTTACCCCGGCAGGTGTTGGTCGGCGGTTTGCTTCAGTTGATTGATCCGGCCACGCGGGGGGCGACCTTGTAGAAAATCGACAATGTTGATGGCCGCTTCCATTTCGATTTGCTGGCGGACGCTGTCGACTGCCGATCCCAGATGCGGCGTGAGAACCGTGCGGTCAGGCGATTGGAGTAACTGTGTTTCAATGTGGCCGGGGCGATTCTCTCGGGCCCAATCTTCCATTTCAAAAACATCCGCTGCATAGCCACCGAGTAATCCCATCTCCAATGCATCGGCCACGGCAGCTTCATCCACAACACTACCACGCGAAGGGTTGATGAGCATGGCAGTGGAACGAATCAGTTTGATCGTTTGTGAGTTGATGATGTGTTGGGTCTGCTCGGTTAACGGCAGGCAACTGATCAGCCAATCGGACTGCCCCAGCAGGTCTTCAAAAGATGTCTGACGGATGTTGTATTGCGCCGAGTCGGTATCGCTGAGTTGTTTCTGATCCCAGCAAAGCAGGCGACAATCAAAACCGGTGAGGCGTTTGGCGATGGCTTTGCCGATCGCGCCAAATCCCATGAGCCCGACGGTGGTGTTGGCGATGCCTTTGCCGAAAAAGCGTGGACGCCAGCCGACAAATCCGCCGCTGCGAACGAGCTTGTCACCCATGTTGATGCAGCGTCCCAACGAGATCATCAGCCCCACGGTTAGCTCTGCGGTGGGGACGGTGAGCAGGTCGTTGACGATACTCACGTAGATGCCATGTTCGGTGCAGGTGTGCACATCGATGTTGTCATAGCCCTTGAGGGCGCCAGCCACGAGTTTGAGATACGGAGCATGTTTCATCCAGTCTTCATCAACACGATCATGCATGAAAACCATCACGGCGGTTGCCTTGCGTAGTGCAGCCTGCAGGTCGTTGCCGGATAGTGGGTCTGGCCACGCGGGCATGATCACCTGGGCGTGTTCACGCAAAAAATCGCAGACCGGTGGATGGACATGACTGGTGAGAACGACGGTGGGTTTGGATTGCATTTGAGATTGGATCATGGTGTTTGGGGGAGCGCTAAACCGCAAGCGGTTTAAATGGTTTCGATGAACCGGAACGTTACTGCGGAAAACTTCCGGGGTTCCGGGGGCGGGGGGAGTTATTTGAATTTTTTACGGAGTAAACCGGAGAGTAAGTCCACGCCGGTGACCATAACGAGAATGATCAACAGGATGGCCGAGACTTCCTGGTATTGCATGATGCGTAGCGAGCCGATGAGTTCAAAGCCGATGCCGCCTGCACCGACCATGCCCATGACAGTGGACTGCCGGAAGTTGTATTCCCAGCGGTAAATCGTGACATCTGCCATTTGGGGCAGGACCTGCGGGATCACGCCGTGGAGAATGACCTGTAAACGTGAAGCGCCGGTGGAGGTGACCGCTTCGACGGGCGCTTCGTCGACATGTTCGATGGACTCTGCGAAAAATTTACCCACCATGCCGATGGAGTGCAGGCCCAGCGCCAGGACACCGGGCAGGACACCAAAGCCGACGGCAGCGACAAAGATAATGCCCATGATCAACTCGGGAACGGATCGCAAAAAGTTGAGCACGCCACGCATGGCATAGTACACCGTCGGATGCGGGGAGGTGTTGCGTGCAGCAAGCAAACCGATGGGAACCGAGCCGATGACCGCGATGGCCGTGCCCGCGACACTCATTGCAAGACTGTCAAAGAGCGGGCGAATCCAATCTTGCCAGTTTGAAAAGTCCGGTGGCATGGCTTCGGCAACGAGACTGACAATATCGCCTGCACCTTCGGCAAGACGCTTGGCGTTGAGCACATCTGCAAACCACCAGGCGCCGAGAATGATCAGAATCAGAACCAGCAGTTGACCGGTGCCCATGTACCAACCGCGTCGCTCTTTGGCGATGAGTTGATGCATGTCCGGTTTGGGCGGTGTCGGTGATTGGGTGTTGATCGTTGTCACGAATCGATCCTTGTGTTGCTCCACCCGCCATGACCCGGGGACTTTTCAATCCCCGGGCTTGAGGTGGAGAGCTACTGAATGTCAGGTGATTAAAACTTGCTGGGGTCCAGGCCCAACAGGTCAATCAGATCGCGAACGGGCTGGTAGTCTTCGTTGGCGATGGGTGCAAAACCATCTGATTTGAAGGGCTTGAGGACGGCAGCATAGTCGTCCTTGTTCAGCTCATAGAAAGCCTTTTTGATCTGCTATTTCAAAGCAGGATAAAGATACGACGAGGGGAAGCTTATTATGCAGGCAACATGCCCCGTAGAACTTGGTGATACGCCTGAA
>JBICHS010000169.1:0-6672 GCA_043101135.1 Phycisphaeraceae bacterium JB051 | reverse complement strand
CACAAGGACCAAGCCGTTATCAAAGCGGTGGGTTTGGATCTGATTCATAGACCGGTGATTGTAATGCAGATGCAGATGGATGTCTTATTGCGCTTCGACGCGGTGAAAGTGAGTGTTAATCCACTATGGCAAAAAGCAGTGATGCAAATCATCTTGCGATTTGAGCACTGGGTGTTAACCCGGTGCCCGATACGTTGACGTACCTTCAAACGGGCACCAAATTCACATCTGGTGCTCATGTCCTGACATCCGGTGCTCCTGATTTGAGAAAACACATGCCCCAAATCCTGGAACGAAATCACAAAATTTTTTCACGCACGCCCTTGACTTTCGGAGCGTTCCGACAAACAATGATTTTCATCGGAGCGATCCGAAACACGGGAAACAGGACAATCCCTAAAATCCGCACCAGACTCGGCAAGATGAGCTAACTCACCCCGAAATCTGGTTTTGATCAACCTGAAAAGGACGCGCGATGGCTACGCTTAAACCCATTCTCATCCTGATGCTGGCTTTGCTGCCTGCTCTGTCACTGCATGCCGACACCACCGAAAAAGCCAAACGCATCTGGATGGATGACCCCGGCTTTGACACCCCCAAGGCCAATAAGTGGTGGCTTGATCATGCCCAGCGCATCGACACGGATAAGCATGATGGCTCATTCGCGTTGGCATTACCGCAGGCCAAGACGCGCGTCGTCTCCAACTTCCCCTTTGCCATCCACACGCAAATGCCCTTTGTCCGCATGGAACTTTGGGTGAAGAATCGGGACAGCAAGGAATCCCAACTTCTGGTAAAACTGGATGTCCGTCAGCGAAAGACCAACAAGTGGGTTGCCACCGAGCAAGTCGCCAAAATCGACATACCCGTTGGCAACGATTGGCAGAAAATGACGGTGACCTTCAACGTCCCCAAGTTCGAAGACCAAGCCAACTATTGCAAGCTTGAACTCTTCAACAACTGGGGGGACATGCTCGTCGATTCGATCAAAGCTCACTCCACCATGCAAGATGACAGCGCCCCATCCAAGGCACAATAACCCTGTAAAACAAGCATTTTTTCAACACCAACCCAGAACACAAGCACCATGACCAAAGCCCAGTCCAACCCCAAAGTCACACTCCCCAAACGTCCAGCCAGACGGCGGGTGACGTTGGAGCAGGTTGCCATCGCAGCCGGCGTCGGGCGGACCACGGTGTCGGACATTCTCAACCGTAATGCTGCAGACAAGTATCAGCCCGAGACGCGCAAGCGCGTGGAAGACGCGGTCGCCAAACTCGGTTACACCGCATCACGCGCTGCTCAGCAATTGGCTCGCGGTCGCTCGGGGATGATCGGCTTGATTCTCACGCGCGACTTATCCAACCCCGTCTTTGCAAGCCGCGTGGAAGTCGTGGAAAAAGCCATCAAGCAACGCGGCTATCGCATGCAACTTGCCTTTACCGACGGTGATCCTGCTATGGAAGCAAGCTGCATTCAGCAGATGCAGGCCGATGCGGTTGAAGGTCTGATCATGGGGCCGGTGTATGAAACATTGGATCTGGAACAACATAAACAGATTCTCATGGGTCACCTGCCGGTCGTACTTTTTGGTGGCACACTCGGAAGTCAGTTCGACGAAGTGGGCTTACATCCTGACGCGTCGATTCACCTGGCCGTCAAGCATCTTCTGAGTAAAGGACACAAACGCGTGGGCTTTCTCGGTGCACCCAAGCCGCGTACTGCAGAAGGTCCCAGTCGTCTGTTTGAAACGTATCTCAAGGATGCGGGCCTGAAAAATCCCGGGCCGATCATCTGGTCCCCCGACACCGATCGCTATGACGATTACTACCCCGTCTCCGAAGCCTTCGTCAAGCAGTGGCAAGGCATGCCCAAAAACCAACGCCCCACCGCCATGCTCTGTCACAATGACCAGATGGCTCAGACGACCATCTCGGCCTGTCACAAGGTTGGCATTCGTGTTCCCCAAGATTTATCACTCGTCGGCTACGAAAACGCACCGGGTAGTGCATACCTGATTCCCGCGCTGACCACCGTGGATAGCTGTGGCGATGAGCAGATGCGTCAAGCCATTGAACTGCTGATGAATCGCCTTGAAAAACCGCGTAAAACCAGTGAAAAACGTGTCATTTACCCGCAGCTCATCGAACGTGATTCGGTTTGTGATTTGCGATAAACCGTTCAGACTCAGAAATGAGAATGAATACAACGAGCCAGAAAAATTGTGACTGGAGCAGCCTAGACAATCCATCGCAATTTTCCGTCACTCCCGCGCAGGCGGGAGTCCAGTGGCACATGCAAGCGTTCACTGTATACCACTGGATTCCCGCCTTCGCGGGAATGACGACATGGAGATTCATTGTTTGAATGCTCCACAAACAAAACATTACAGGTTTCCTGACATCATGCCCCAATACCGTTTACATTTTCTGATGCTTAGCGTTTTGGTCTTACTGCTGCAGGCTCATGTCCATGCAGGTGACAAGCGTATGAGCCAACTGCGCGATGAAGTTGAACAGCAGATGCTTGACCATCTGGACGTCTGGTACCCGCGCTGTATCGACCAAGCGCATGGCGGTTTTCACGCGACGTTTGATTACGATTGGTCCAGGCTTCCGGACACGCAGAAATTGCTCACGTTCCAATCGCGCATGACCTGGGTCGCAGCCATGGCAGCGCAGCAGTTGCCCGATCAGCGAGAGCGCTTTTTGCCAATCGTTGAACATGGCGTTGCGATGCTCCGCGACAAACTCGTTGACAAGCAACACGGCGGGCTACTTTGGAACATTCCCATCCGTGATGAAGATGCAGCAAATCTCAACCCATGGTGGCGAACACACAAACATGCCTACGGGATCAGCTTCGCGCTGTACGCTTTGGCCAAAGCCTATGAAGTCACCGGCGATGAAACGATTCTCGACTTTGCCAAGCAGCAGTTTCATTGGTTTGACCAACATGCCCATGATGCAGTTCACGGCGGGTATCACGAAGCGCTCACTGCCGACGGCAAGCCGGTGACGATCCCTGAGGACATTGCCATCAATCCCAAGTGGGATCACATCGGCACGCTGCGTGGTTACAAATCCATGAACACGCACATTCATTTACTCGAATCAATCGGAGCGCTCCACCACGTTTGGAAAGACCCCATCGTCGAAGCACGCTTCCGCGAACTCTTTGCCATCGTCAGCGAAAAAATCTATGTCGATCCCGGGTGTCTGAATCAGGTCTTCACGCCCAGTTGGCAAGCGATCCCCAGCGGCGATTCATTCGGCCATGATGTCGAAACCGCCTACCTGCTCGTTGAATCCGCTGAGCTTTTGGGTATGCCCCAGGACACACGGACCTGGCAGATCGCACGCAACCTTGTCGACCACGCACTGGCCTTTGGCTTCGATAGCAAGGCTGGCGGATTCTACGACGAAGGCGCTGCACACAAACCGGCGTATCACAAAATCAAGTACTGGTGGACGCAGGCTGAAGCACTCAACGCGCTATCCATCATGGACCAACAGTTTGGCAAGCAGACACCGCGCTACCGTGATGCCATGCTCAAACAATGGACCTACATCAAACGCTACCAACTCGATTCAGACTTCGGCGGCTGGCGTGGCGTGATCCTCCCGGATAACACCGTCCCAATGCCGCATGATAAAAAAGGCCACAACTGGAAAGGCGCGTATCACACCTTCCGAGCGCTGGTGCTCACGAATAAACGGTTGAAGGAATAACTTGAAAACTGCCTTCGTGAGCCGGACCGTGTCGGTCCGGAACGGCTCGACACGAGCCGGCTCGCAGAAACATACAGAGCAGATCAAACACAACACCCCGACCCAGCCTTGATTCATATGGCATGATTGAAACAGGAAACAAGCCATGAAACGCACGACATGCACAAAGCACAGAATACAACATCACGCGTTTACGCTCATTGAGTTACTGGTGGTGATTTCGATCATCTCAATTCTCATCTCGATTCTGCTGCCTGCGTTGGGGGCAGCACGCAAGAGTGCGCGCAATGCACAATGCCAATCCAATCTGCATAGCATGATGGTGACGCTGAGCGTTTATGCTGCAGAGGAAAAGGAATGGATCATGCCGGTGTTGATGGCTCAGCTCGGTGACACAGCCAATGACACCTGGAATCGCCAAAGCTCATGGTGGCTGATGCGGATTCGAAAATACATGCCCAACACCGGTTCGATACAGACGTATGATCATGGCACGCCCACCGTGCTGCGCTGCCCAACCGTAGCAGCCACCGGCTCGAATCAGGAAGTGACCTATGGCATGAATCAGCACGCCGGCTGGGGGCCCGTCGGGCTCTGGGGGTATCCATCACCCGTGCGATTCAGCCAGGTGCTTCGTCCCAGTGACAAGCTGTTGATCGCTGATGGCAACCGTTATGCCAAGGGCAATTACTCCGCGCACTTCCTGAAAGTCTATGCCTCATGGATCGACACAAGCACCTACGGCGAATGGCTCGTCTCGCGCAGACATCAAGGCGAGGCCGCCAACTACAGCTTTGTCGATGGGCATGTCGTCGCCTCCAAGGAACTTTCCGGCGATGGGCTCAATTCAACCGATCTTGCTGCCCTTAAAGCCAGGCATTGGACGTTGATCGACTAAGACGCGAAAACGAATTAACCACATCGCATGAACTCATATGGTTTCGTCACTCCCGCGCAGGCGGAAGTCCAGTGGCATACACAAGACGCCTGCGAGTTTCACTGGATTCCCGCCTGCGCGGGAATGACGAGAAACAAAGTGTTAAAACTGACCACCACTTTTCTTTTGTAATCAAAAACACAAACCCAATTCATCTGGAGCATACTTGTGATACGCACTTTTTCATCTCAATTCGTTTGCCTTTTGGTTTTACTCACCATGAGCCTTTGCACGGTTCATGCAGGTGAGTCGGTGACGATTCAAATCGACACCACGCAGCAACCGCTTGTCAGCCAATTGCAATTGGGCGTCACGCACACGCATGTCAGTACGGATCATGAAGACGCCAAACCGGCTGCGGTGGATCGCGCGATTGCAATCATCAAGCCGGTGATCCGTTGGCAGAACACGCACATCATTGGATGGGGGCCGCACGACATCAATCCCAAGCCGGGCGTTTACGACTGGTCGACGCTTGATGAACGCATGACGCATATGAAGCGGTTTGATGCACCCTTGGTGATGACGCTGTGCACCGCGCCGGGTTGGATGAAACGTCATGGCAAAACATGGTCAATGGAAGATCGCCCCAGCGCAGAGCACTTTGATGACTATGCCAAGCTTTGTGTCGAGGTGGCCAAGCGTTACCCGCAGGTGCGGCATTTTCAGGTGTGGAACGAGTTCAAAGGATTCTGGAGCGTTGAGAAAAATGCGTGGGACGTGGAGCTTTACACCGAGTTTTACAACAAGGTCTACAGCGCGCTCAAAGCCCATGATCCAACCCTGAAAGTCGGCGGATTTTACCTGGTGGTTTCAGGGACCGGCTCGAACCTGCCGGGCATTGATACCGGTGTTGCGATTCTCAACAAGGAACGTCGACTGTTCGAATATTGGATCAAGCACAAAGTCGGCGCGGACTTTATCTGCGTGGACAAAGGCGTCAAGGATTATCACGATAAAAACAAGTACACCGCGGACGACCTGCTGGGCTATACCGATTCCTATCAACGCATTGCCAGGCAGATTCATGAAATGTGTGACCTGCCGATCTGGTGGTCGGAGTACTACGGCATCGGCACCCGTAAGCACGGCGTCTCCCTGGCGCAGCAAACGGTTGGCTTTGCGTCGATTTACTATCACATGGTCACCGGCGGGACCGCGGTCGGGCTATTGTGGAATCCGGTGGAAGGTGAAGTCGCCCACGCGCTGGTCACCGATGTACGCCAAGCCGACGGCGGCCAGGAACTGCCCCACGCACAGCTCATGGGCATCATCAATACCTACTTCGGCAAAGGCACTTCCATTTACCCGGTTACCAGCAGTGACAATCGCGTCGAAGCGCTCGTCTCATCGACACATGCCCTTGTGATTAACAAGAAAAACGTGCCCGTGTCGGTGAGCTTTGCAGGCAAGACGATCGACATGAACGCGTACGCGTTTGCGTTGGTGGCACGACCGTGAATTGGTGCAGCGAATCAAGGCATCAGCAACACGCAGTGTTGCAGCTATGACGCGAGACGCGCAGGGCAAGACAGTCATCACATTTTCAAGAATCAACAATACACACAAGCCGCCAGATGAATGAAATGAATCTGACGGGTCTGAATCAAAGACGCATGCCCCGTCAGATTCACTCCCTTAGGTCATTCATCTGGCGGCTTGTGTCGTTGAGCATCAAACAGTTTCAACTTCATCCGAAAGTACGTTACTGCGATACACGCAAAAATAGCTACGTCACCGCGTGACGCTGAAGCACTTTTTCGTTGTGCGTGATAACTCAGTTGATCGACGGATCACCGGGGTTGATGTTATCCCCCAGGTCATTCTCCCCGAGCACGGTGAACATGCGGCGGCGAAGAATCTGGCAGGCCAACACCGGGTCATCACAGTGAATGACGATTCCGGGCTTGCCCTGCGGGTGATCGATCAGCGAGTAAGCGTAGAAAATATTGAGCTCAGCACGAAGCAGTGCATCACAGAGATTGGCAATGGTGAAGGCAGGCT
>JBICHS010000168.1:0-4896 GCA_043101135.1 Phycisphaeraceae bacterium JB051 | reverse complement strand
CTACATTCTTGCCAATGAGTTCCTCGCGGCTCATCCCGTGGAGTTTGCAGGCCTGGAGATTGACATCCAGAATCATGCCATCGAGGGACTCAATGAAAATCGCGTCCGGCGCATAGTACAGGATGTCGCCGTAGAGCGACTGCGGTATCTCGATCTGCATGGCATCCTGTTCTTTGAGAAGCTGTCGATCCACGCCATGATGATAACGCATTGTCTGGGGCGTGTGTTTGTCGTCGTTGCAATTGATGATTGGCGTGAACGGCGATCATTTTGTAACGAACTTTGAACCCAATCCGACCCACCAGCCGATAACAGACCTATGCTGCGTTATGGACACATTCTGCAATTATTGGTGATGGCCCTGCTGGGGCTTGGACTGGTCATGGTCCATTCAGCCGGTAGTCGCATCGGGATGGGGCAGGATGTCATGACTTACATCCATTGGCGTCAACTGCTTTACGCAGGCATGGCGCTGGTCGCGATGGCTTTCGCGTCTCGGCTGGATATACGGTCGATTTGCATGACACGGCGTGGGCTGCTCAATCCGCTGTTGTGGATGATCATCATCATGTTCGGGATGATTGGTGCAACCTTTATCCCCGGCTTGGCGCGTACGGTCAACGGTTCATCACGATGGCTCTTCCTTGGCGTTGGCAATGTCGGTGTCAGTTTTCAACCCAGTGAAATGGCCAAGTTATTGATGGTGCTGACCATTGCCTGGTGGACCACCCGCAAGGCCGGTGTCATGCACAAGTTCTGGTATGGCTTATTACCGATTCTCGTCCTGCTGGGCGGGACCTGTGCGGCGATTGTTCTTGAAGACCTGGGGACGGGTGTACTCATCGGCATCGTTGGCGTGATTCTGCTCATCAGTGCCGGCGCCCGCATCTGGCAGCTCGCTTTGCTCGCACCAGGCATCATCTTTGGACTCGTCGCTGCCATCATGCACAGCCCGTATCGCGTCGCCCGACTCATGGCATTTATGGATCCATGGGCCGACCCGCAGGGCACAGGCTATCACCCGATTCAATCCATGCTCGCCATTGCCATGGGCGGGATCACCGGTCGTGGACTGGGGGGCGGTATTCAGAAATTCGGTTACCTGCCTGAAGACACCACCGACTTTATCTTTGCAACCATCTGCGAGGAAATGGGCATCACCGGCGCGCTGGTCGTCGTCGGCCTGTTCCTCTGTCTGGTTTGGACGGCATGGACGATCGCATCGCAATGCCGTGACCCGTTTGGTCGCATCCTCGGGCTGGGCGTCCTCTTGACCGTGGGGCTTCAGGCTGCCATGAATCTGGCCGTCGTCACCGTGCTTGTTCCAACCAAGGGCATTGCTTTGCCACTGGTTTCATCCGGTGGCACGGGGTGGATTCTCACCGCCTTTGCCCTGGGACTCGTCGTGAGTCTGGACAATGCCCATCATCTTCAAAACCAGCTGCATCTGGATGACGATGTCGATACAACAATTCCACAGGCACAACCCACCGCGGTTGCAGCCTGAGTGATCCGGCGCATCAGTGATAAAAGTCGCAGGCGTTTTGTGTGATGCAAACGGCCTGCGACTTTTTTATTTGTAAAAAGATGCGTGAGTCAGGCAGCATTCAATCCCTTGATTCCGATACAACACTGCGTGTCTCTGATGCCTTACAAATCAGTCTAGCCGCAGATCAATCACGCATGCATTCTCAAGCTTGCTCGATAGTTCATAATGATGTTCCGACACTGCGATGACGTTGACTTTGCCCGTTGATTGAAGTGATTTTTCGCTGTACACCGTGATGCTTGCTGCTTCGTGAAGTTCGATGAGCAACTGGTCTGGCGTGATCAGTGCTTGTGTGATCGTGGCAGGGGACAGGTACTTACGCACATCACCAATTAACGCGATGCCAAATTTGATCGGTGAAACTAAAAACAGTTGGCATTCGAATGCCGGCAGGCTGACCGCATGATCACCGTTGAGCTTGAAGAGTTTTTTCGTTTGCCAGTCGTAACATGCGACACCTTCTTCTGGCAGTTCCCATGCATCTTGATCACGGATCAAAGCTGAGCCATGCGTGTAGTCCTCTGGGCTGATCTTGCCCTTCACGGGGATCGTGGGTTCGGTGAGATTAAACAAAGCCAAGGCAACACTGTCATGTTCCAACGGCGCGATCGTACGATAAACCACTTCGTCTTTAAATGGATTGATGTAGATGCTGTCAGGTAATGCCGTCGCCGGGGCGATGGGGCGGTAGAGTTTGCCCTGCGCATCACAAAGCGGAAGCACGTTACTTGGGTCAAAGTCCGTCGGGTCGTCCGAAAGGTACACCGGCCCGCCACTCACTGCTTTGGAGACAGCCATTGTGTAACCTGCGAGTTGGTCATTGGAGTGGAACATGTCATGATCCCCCCAGACGGTTGCACCTAACCAAAGCATGTTGGCAAAGGAGTTGTGCAGGTGGGCTTTACCTCGCCATGCATCGTTGACTTTGTAGTCTTCACTGCAACGGGTGACATTACTCACGCGTGTGTTAAACGCACAGATGTTGCTGTGTGCCATGCAGTTGATCAGCCCATCCATGTGTCGGGCGCAGGCTGCTTCCAGAGCTTGTGCATTGTCGATGCTGCTGGCAATACCTTGCGTGGTCTGTTTGTAGAACTTGGGACTTTGCGCCTGGTCATCGACTTTCACAAAATCGAACCCTGCCTGTCTTGGCTTTTGGATCATCTGATCGTAAAACGCCATGGCATTGATAAAACCCTGCTTGGGCATCAACGTGTTGTCATCAATCTGCTCAAGGTGGTCCGACAGATAGTCCCAATCGCCCTGTGTTGAGAGTCCTGCCCAATAGCCGTTAAAGCAAAGCCACAAACCGATCCACGTTACACCATCAGAAGTCCGGCGATCCAGGATCGGTTTCCAGCCATTGGGGAATTTGGCTTTGTCGATTTCAAAGTCCAGCAGGCGACGGTTTTCGTGATTCAAATGCCCGTCATCCACCAATACATATCGGATCGGCAGGCCCGACGCCTCAATGCCATTCATCGCCTTGGTCAGGACATCTTCGCTGATATCAAACTTGTACTGTTCCCATGAACACCACCCCAGATGGGTGAGAATCTCGGGGTACTGTTTTTCTTCACGGGCCCGTGTGGACTGGCCTACAAGGGGATGTTTCAATGCCGTGTCCCAAACCTGTCGACAGGCTTCGTAAACGTTATCGCAAATGGCCCAGCTCAGTACCGGAATCTGTGTTTGATCGCATTGGGGTAACACCTTGGGCTGACCGAGATTGCAGACGTTGAGCGTTAATTGCTCATCATCAGTACTCAGCCACGTGGTGGTACTCAGACCCTCCCCCGCATCGGGGTACACGATGGGCAGGATCGCCATATGCTTACCGTCTAGAAGTTGGAGCAGTAGCAGGACACCTCCGTCGGTGACTTTATTTAATGATTGCAAATGAACAGCTTGCATCCGGTTGGCGCCCGTCGGATACTTTCCGCCCGTTTGCCCCAGCGGGTCGAAATCCTGGTAGGTTGCATAATAACTTGCGTCCGAAAATGCGGGAAGTTGTAGCTTTATCTTTGCCATCGGCTCGGGGGCTTTGCGTTGCAGATCACTGGGTTTGAGAGTGTGTAACCCACAGGCAGCAGATTGGCTCAGATCCAGAAGGGCAATCGGGCTGTTTTTTTCAGAATTCGGCTGATTCGTGGTGGTGGACAGGTTCATTTTACAAATTCCTCAAAGATTTTCGTGTCGTTGTCATGCAGTGATGCATGTGTGTAATAGTTTATATCAAAAATATTTAAACGCCAGGTGGTACGCTTGTTGAGTATCATTAACACAACCAGTTTGATATATTTTTAGCCGCGCCAGTAGACTTTGTAAACGTTTACGATAAGATTTTTCCAATGACACCTTGGATTCGGGGCTTGCTCGGTTGCCAACCGTTTTGGATGGTATGGTTGATCAGGCAGGTCACGATGAGACTTTGAATCGCATGCAAGGGAAGACCATCATGACACAATGGGCTAACACACCTTTTCTACCCGCGAAACACGTCAGTCGTTCAATGGGGTTTACGCTCATTGAATTGCTGGTGGTCATCTCAATCATTTCCCTGCTCATCTCGATTCTCCTGCCTGCACTTGGTAAAGCGCGGGCGGCGGCAAACGACATCAAGTGCCTCAACAATCTCAAGTCCATGGGGGTGCTCTCCAATATTTACATGGCGGATCATAAAAACATCCTGCCCAATTTCATTGCCACCGGCGAGAACAATACCTACTGGATCAAGCGTCTCTGGGAATTGACCTATGACAAAACCTTCAGTCCCAGTTGGCCCGGTCTGAATGATGCGAACATGACCTGGCAGCTGGGCACCATCTTCGACTGCCCGCGTTTTAACCAAATCAATCAACAGGATTTTATGCAACGCGGTGCGACATGGAACGGCTACTATCGAACCTATGGTGCCAATTTCTACATCAACGATTACAACTCAGCGACCAAAGACCGTGTTGATGATCTGCGAAACCCACTGGGCAAAATCTGCCAGATCACCGACGCCTGTTCCAGTCAAGCCTACAACTCCACTGTCGTTCGGCGGCATAACAGTATCACCACGAACGTACTGTACCTCGACGCCCATGCAGCACCCAATAAATTCGAGTCCGAAATCTACACCACCGTCGGATACACCCACGTCTTCTGGGGCCGTAACTATCCCTAAAGACGCAATAAGCAACGACAACAAACACGCTATACTCAGCATTGTGATCCGATTGATATCAGTGAAAATGAATCGACATCAGACAACATGACCCAGACCAAGTCCAACCAGGGAATCCGTGAACTCTCGGCTAAACTCAATTTGAGTATCGGCACGGTTTCACGCGCGTTAAACA
>JBICHS010000167.1:0-6236 GCA_043101135.1 Phycisphaeraceae bacterium JB051 | reverse complement strand
CGCCTGCGCGGGAGTGACAAAAGTTGCAGTTAAGTTATTTGATACGTCGTGAAATTTTTCAATCGCTCTTACTTATTATCCGTCACCACGGTCACATCGTTAAACCACAACCGAAACCCCTTGGGATTGGTGTGATTCATGGCCAGTTTCAAATCACCAATCGTGGCATAGGCTTCAAAGGTATTGGTGAGATTGGGCGTGTCGCGGCCACCTTTGCGGAAGGACCATTGCTTGATGAGATCGTCATCATCAAGATACAGGTCGTAGACATCACCGGGGGTATAACCACCGCCACCGGCATCGGAACTGGGGAAGGTGATGGTGACCTGTTTGGCTTTGCCATCACCGATCGGCAGGTCGGTCATGCCATGATCTTGAACGCCGAGTTTTGCAGTATCCTGCCAACTCAGATGCAGTGGCATCATCAGCCAGAATGAATCATTGATAAACCAGCGATCCGCCATGGTGATGTTCGTGGGGACGTCCGTTTTACCTGCAATTTCGCTGCGAATGTATCTGAGTGAAACCATCTCACCGGTGGGGCCGGGATAGGAGAGAGTGACTTTGTCTTCACGTGGACGCCACGACCATTTGCGCGCGACATTGCCATTTTTGCGTTGGACATTAAACGTAAAACGAATCTCAATGACATGGCTGATGTCATCCATCCCGCTGGCTGCGATGATCTTTTGGATGATCTGAGGCTGCTTGGCAACGTGCTTTGAAGCGTCATTTGCGGACTGAGATTTCGGCGTTGTCTTACAGCCTGCAAGAACAGAAACACTCAGCAGACACAGCGTCAACAGGCGGATGTTGAAGCGATTCATCAGCGGATACCCCTTTGTGAAATGAGTTGGTTTGACCCGATTTTATTCTTTTGCGACCGGCTCGTCGACGATCTCAAAACGTGCACCAGCAGACCGCAACTGATCCAACTGGCGGTTCCCGATGTTAACGGTATAACGCACGTATTGGTCAACATATTCCCGGTCAATCACCGTGGTGCGATTTTCAATGAAGGTCATCGACTTGCCATCGGATAACGGCAGTTGCAGCGTCAACGTCCGTGCCATGCCATGCACACCTTCTCGGATACGTTCAATGACTTTATCCAGTCCCACGCCCGTCTTGGCGCTGATGGCGATGGCGTCAGGGTGCTCCTTCTCAAACACCAGCAGGTCGGCATTGTGCTCAAGCAGGTCGGTCTTATTCAGAAGCAGTTGACGCTTAGGTGATGTTGCACCGATCTCATCAAGGACTTGCATGACAGTATGAAGTTGGTTGTGAGCACGCGGATGTGAGGCGTCGAGCACCACCAAAAGCATGTCCGCATTGACCGCTTCTTCCAAAGTGGATTTAAAGCTGGCAACCAAATGGTGTGGCAGGTCACGCACAAATCCGACGGTGTCCGAGAGCATGGCAGAATCGCCACCGCCCAAATCGAGCTTGCGGGTCAGTGTGGAGAGCGTTGCAAAGAGCTTGTCGTCTGCGTAGGTTCCCGTGCCGGTGACGGTGTTAAAAAGCGTGCTTTTGCCTGCGTTGGTATAGCCCACGAGGCCGACGGTGTAGTTGTCGCGATTACGCTGCGCCACCTCACGGGTTTTGCGGCTTTGCACCATGGCAATTTCACGTTTGAGTTCACTCTTGCGGCGTTGAACAATTCGGCGGTCGATTTCCAACTGCTGTTCACCGGGACCACGCGTGCCGATGCCTGCAGGGGCACCGCCTGCGATACGCTCAAGGTGCGTCCACATGGCGCGGAGTCGCGGGTAGGTGTATTCGAGCTGCGCCAATTCGACCTGAAGTCGGGATTCGTAGGTTTGGGCGCGTGCTGCAAAAATGTCGAGAATCAGTTCACTGCGGTCAAGCACTTTGACCTGGACGATTTCCTCGATCTTGCCAATCTGGGAGGGGGACAGGTCGTTCTCAAAGAGCACGACCTTGGCATCGTGGGCTTTGACCAAGCCTGCGAGTTCCTCGACTTTGCCGGTACCCATGAACGTGCTTGCTACGGGCTTCTGGCGTTGCTGGATCAACTCATCACAGACCACCGCGCCTGCGGTATCTGCAAGGGATCGCAACTCGCCCAACGGATCATGGGGATCATAATCGCCATTGGGAAACAACACCCCGGCCAGGATCGCTGGCTCGGATTCAACTGCTAATTGTGTACGTTTTCCGTCTTCCATAAACGGGCTAGTTTACATAAGACGGTGACAAAGGGGAAATGGGTGGCTTGATTGGTGCAATTTCAACACGCCATTCCTATTGTCCGTCACTCCCGCGCAGGCGGGAGTCCAGTGATCCGTGCAAGCGTCAACTGTATGCCACTGGATTCCCGCCTGCGCGGGAATGACAATATGTTTTACTCGGCTTTTTGAGCATCAATGTCGGACTGCTTTAGACACTTGCCGTGGAGCTTATTCATGGCTTTGAGAAGCAGGGCTTGGTATTCCGCCTGACTTAACAGGTCATGCTTGCGGACGACGATCACGATGTCATATCCGCCGGGGTGCTCCTCTTGGGATAAGCGGAAGGACTCGCGCAACAGGCGTTTGATGCGATGCCGTTTGACCGCATTGCCGACCTTTCGGGAGACGCTTAAGCCCATGCGACAATGTTCTACGTCATTGGGAACCGCAATGACTACCAGTGGCCCAGCGTAGTATCGCTTGCCAGTGTCAAAGACCGCAGCAAAAGCCAAATTGCCATGCAGGCGTTGGGCGTGGGTAAATGCGAAGCGTTTCATGCTTGAATCTGTTGGTGATCAACTCCAAAGCTTGGCCAATGTGTGTACCATACGCACATGCAGCAATGTGACATCATATTGGAAAAACACAAGCGATGGGTGCTCTGGGGACTGATGCTGCTGACGCTTTTGGTCTACTCGCGGGCGCTGACATGCGGTTACATCTGGGATGACGATTTTTATGTCACCAACAACCCCGTCCTCACCAACGGTATCACCGGTCTGACGGACGCATGGCTTAAGCCCGGCAGCACGCCACAGTATTACCCGCTGGTCTTCTCAACTTTCTGGATCGAGCATCAAATCTGGGGATTCTGGGCAGGGGGGTATCATCTTACCAACATTATCATCCACAGCATCTCCGTCATCCTGCTATACGGCCTGCTCCAAAAGATCGGCATTTCGCGTTGGGTGAGTCTGTTTGCTGCCATGCTCTTTGCGGTCCACCCTGTGCATGTGGAGTCCGTCGCCTGGATCACCGAACGTAAGAATGTGCTTAGCGGCATGTGTTATCTGGCAGCCGCGTCATGCTACCTGACCTTTATCAGCAAACGCGATTGGCGGATGTGGGCAGGGGCGTTACTGCTGTTTGTGCTCGCATTACTCAGTAAAACCGTGGCCTGCACATTGCCTGCTGCGTTGCTGCTGTACATCTGGTTTAAACAAGGCAAAATCGCAGCCAAGGACATCATACCCACGCTACCGTTCTGGGTGATTGGCATTGTGATGGGCTTGTTCACCGTCTACATGGAAAAGACGCACGTCGGTGCTTCAGGTGGCGAATGGGAACTCACTGCCATCGAGCGATTCCTCTTGGCAGGGCGGGTGTTGGGCTTTTATGCATGGTCACTACTTTGGCCCTCCCCGTTGATCTTCACGTATCCCAAATGGACGATCGATGCGACAAGCATCCTGCAATGGGCAAGCACGTTGGTTGTCCTCATGGTGCTGGGGTTGGAAGTCGCACGCTCAATTCAAACCGGCAAGCGCGGCAGAACATTTGCCCTGCTGTTTTTCGCGGGGACGTTGTTTCCTGCATTGGGCTTTTTTGACGTCTTTCCGTTCACCTATTCCTACGTGGCGGATCACTTCCAATACCTTGCGAGCATCGGCATACTCACCTTGCTTGGCTTTGTGTTAGCACGTTACCCCGCGATCGGCGTGCCGGTCATTGTCGTTTTTAGCGTGCTGACCATCATGCAGATTGGTGCCTACAAAGATGCCAAAACACTTTGGCTCGACACCATCAAGAAGAACCCTGATGCATGGATGGCACATACCAACCTGGGCGTGATCTACATCAATGAAGGTAAGGAATCCGCAGCCGTTGACAGCTTTGAAAAAGCGCTGGCCATCAAGCCTGATTATGCAGAGGCCTTGGCGAATATGGGGGCGATTGCCCTGATCAACAAGCGACTGGATGAAGCCGAAACGTACTTCGCCAAAGCGTTGGCATCGCGTGAGAATTTTTACCGGGCGCATTTGAATATGGCGCTGGTGCAAAAACTTCAGGGGCAAACCGACAAAGCCATCAAGCATTACCAGCGTGCTTTAGAGATCATGAACGACCCGACTGTCAGGCAGCGACTTGAACAGTTACAGGCTGAATCAAAATAACTCAATCGTACTTGCGTTTCTCGGCTTTCTGATGTGCTTTGAGATTTTTCAGGTACACCCGATTACTCCGCCGCCGCGCCAACTCCGCAGGATCCTGCGCGTTGTATAACGGATTACGCTTGGTTGGCTTCTTCCGTCCGAATTTGGATCGAATAAACTGAATCAGGCGGGTTAACATAGACAGATTATACCTTAAGGTGTTGGCTTGCTGACCTGAATAACCGATAATACCCCTATGCGAATTGTCAGCCAATTATCCACGCGTGTCCGCTCATTCATCATGGAGCCGGCAAAGGAGTCCAAACGGACGTACCGTTACATGCGCTTCTGGGCGATGTTCACCTGGTTCTGCACGCGTGAACTCAAACGTGACAATGCCACACAAATGGCAGCTGCTTTGACGTACCGCACCATGTTCAGCCTCCTGCCGATGCTCGTCCTCGCGTTGGTGATCCTGCAGGCCTTCCGTGGTTTGGAAAACTATCAAGCTCGGTTCAAACAAAGTGTCATCACGTTCCTGCTCCCCGAAGAACTTTTAAATCGCGACACCAGTACCGGTGAAATGGTCATCGCCAATGATGACTTCGTCGGGCCACTGACTGATGAACAAATCCTCGCCCAGGACGCAGCAGCAGGCGAATCCACTGAACAGTCCATGGCTAAAGCTCGCGCACTATTGGGTGACAGCATTGAGCAACTGCTCGATACACTGGAAAAAGTCGACTTCGGGAAGATCGGCTGGGTGGGTTTACTTGTCTTTATCTACGCAGCAACGACGTTACTCGAAACCGCGGAAAAGAGTTTCAACGCCGTCTTCAATGTCGAACAAGGCAGGCCCTGGTATCAACGCCTGTCCTATTACCTGACCATGATTATCCTCGGGCCGATTTTCATCATCATCGGCCAGGTGATTCAGCAACGCCTGATGAGTGTCATTGAAGAAGGCGCCTGGACAAACTGGCTGGCTGGGCCCTCCGTGGTCCTCGCGCCGATCATGACCACGTGGATCGTGTTACTAGTCATGTTCCTGCTGCTGCCTCACGCCAAGGTGCAAATCCGTGCTGCAGCAATTGGCAGTTTTGTGGCGGCGATTTTCTGGGTCGGCTCCAAGGAACTCTTTGCCATCTATGCCACCAAGACCGGTGCAACAAGCTTGTATGGTGCCCTGGCATTGGTGCCGTTGTTTTTGCTTTGGGTCTATCTCACGTGGCTGATCGTGCTCTTTGGTCTTGAAGTTGCCTACGTGCTCCAAGCGATGAAGAGCCAGAAATTCCAACGTGAATTCACCCAGACAAGGCAACTGGAAGTCGTCCATGCCAACACGCTCATGAGCATGCTCGCACTGATCGGCCAGGCCTTTGAAAACGGGCAATCCGTTCGCAGCGAACAACTCGTTGAACAACTCAACGTCTCCCCGCGCCTCTGTCGCCAGTTCATTCAGGAACTCGAAAAAGCACGCTGGATTCACAAGGTCCAGGGACATGAAGACGGCCTGACCGGTTACAGCCTCGCCAAGCCGCCAGCAACCATCCTGTTGTCGGATGTCATCAAACTCACTGATGAAATGGGCACCAGCCCCAAAGATCAACAGCAACTCACGCCCGGCATTGAGCACTATCTGAGCAAACTCTCCAAAGCCCAACTCGATCAGGCAGGTTCGCAAACGCTGCATGATGTCATCACGCATGCCCCCAAAGAAAACACAAAGGATTCGCAGTGAAATATCCCGCTTTGTTCGTAATGTTTTTGACCACAGTCTTACTGCAATCAACGCCCCTCACTGCCCAAATGCTCTTTGAAGAGACCTTCGACAAGCCCACAGACAAAGGCCTGTACAACAAACTCAAAAGCCATCGTTATCTGAGCATCG
>JBICHS010000166.1:0-3864 GCA_043101135.1 Phycisphaeraceae bacterium JB051 | reverse complement strand
TTTTGTCGCAACGACCCGACAAGGTGTTGCCTTTACATCCCCGATGCAATTTCAGATCACCGGCCATGATCGCAAACCCGTTCCCGCGCCGTCAAAAGCAACGCCGCAATGGGGCCCGGGTCGCGCGATGTCCTGGACGTGTCTTGGGGAATTTGAACTAAGCAGTAATGCCCCTGTCACTTTGCGTTTGCAAAGCTCGCAGCGTCGTGCGATGGATGATCACATGGCGATGTACGTCAACGGCTTTTTTGCCATCGACATGAACCAACCCATGCAAACCATCAACGTTTCACAGGCATCTTTCAACGCATCAACCATCACTGCAGGCCAGCAACTCACCGCCAAGATGCACGTCTCACAAGCTGTCTCTCAGCTGCAATGCGTTCTCTCTCGCAAGGGGGAAGAACTCCTGCCTGCCACCGCCAAACCCATCGCAGATGATCCGCATCAGTTAACGGTCACGTGGTCGTTAACTGCGGATTTACCGACGGAACAATACCAACTTCAATTCATGTCGCAGTTTGGCATGAACATCCAAACCGACACCTTACCTCAGGTTCGCATCGATGGCATTGCACCTGTTTCGCAGACAAACACATCAATCAGCATCAAACAAATCACATGGGCCAACGACCAACACACGCAGATTAATGTCACACTCAATCGTGTTGCTGATTCACAAACCATGCTCGGACTTTGGCTGCATGATCAGAAGAACCTGTTACGCGCTGCTGCCGATATTCCCGTCACTGCCGGACAATCACAATTGCAAATCGCGCTGCCGCAAACACCACGCTGGCAACAACTCGCCACGGGCAAACTCAGTGTCTTTGTCCACGGGCAAACCAACGCAACCGAGCACACACTCGCCCTGCAAAACAAGTCTCAAACGGAATCTCAAAAGCCACTCTCCAACGGCATCTACCGTGAAGACAATAGCGGCAAGGAACATCGCTGGTACGTCCGTGATGATCACATGCTCATCTGGGATGGCAAGCCCTGGGTGCCCGTCGGCGGCATGTTCTGCTCGCCTGTTCTCACCTTCCCGACGATGGACCAAACCATTCGCCAGAAAAAATGGGACGCGCATCACAAGTCCCTCGACGATGGACTCAAAGCCGGTCTTCAAACGCTGTATGTGAATCTGGGACACGGCCCGCTTTGGCAGAAACAATCCGTCATCAACAACTTCAATCAACGCGGCCTTCCCTACGGCTGGCAGTTGGGTTATCGCGTCCCCATGCCGGTCTACCCGATTCGCTCCAACACCAGGCAAGGCCTTATCAGTGGTAACGTCGATTCGCAGGGACAACTCACCATTAACCTGCCGCGACAGAACATTCATTCGTTACTGCTCATCGGCCCGGTCTCTGACCCCAAGGTCCATCACATTGACCTGCAGATGAATCTGGATGCGGGACATAAACCCGACTTCATCCAACTGGACTTAACCGAGGATTCTGCCAGTGGCCAGTTGGCAACGGTCAAGCTCAAACACGATGGACTGCCCCAGGGTCAATATTACGGCTTGGCAGAAGTGACGCGTCGTGAACACTTCACCAATCTCTGGGACAAGATGGATGAATTCATCGAACATTACCAGTGGCTTAAGCAAATCAACTGGGGGCCGAACCTGCGCTTGTTCATTGATCCATCAGGCAATGAGGAAGGTTTGTTTAACGAGTCCGAATCGGTGCGTGTCCGCAGTGATGGGTTTGAAAACTGGTATGCAACATGGCTTAAAGACCGTTATGGCTCGCTGAAAAAACTCGCGGACGCGTGGTCACTGAAGGCACAGCAAATCACGGATTGGCGACAGGCTTCACGGCTACTGCCATTGCATGATCTGGAAAATCAAGCCTTCGACAAACGGACTTGGTGGATTGACCCAATAAGTAAGCAAGTACTGGTCACGCATGATGATCTTGGGGAAGGTTGGGACGATTACTGTCATGCGGTGCGCATCAGCTATGCGATACAGCGTGATCGCTTGGCCATGGAGATCAAAAAAATCGTCAATGTCCCCGTGGTGTTCAAGCGTGTGAGTCCGTGGGTGAATATTGAAACCGTCAATCGTATCCCCGGCGGTTTCGATGGGGTCGGTCTGGAACTTTATCCGGCATGGGGCAGCGTGGTCTCACCCGGACTGAGCACCGGTGCTGCCGAAGCGCGTTTGGCCTCACAGACCATGTGGCTCATCGGGACCGAAATGGGATACTCCGCTGCGGCGGGCAACAAGGATGTCAAAGGTTGGCCTAACCGCGCGTATGTCGAAAATTTCGTTCAGACCACCGCCAAGTTTGGTGCCAAGGGGTTCTTCTTTTTCGGGTGGCGACTTGAACCCAATCGGCTATGGGGCAATAGCAATCTCGATGGCTTGCCCGAACAGGTCAAATGGATCACGGACACGGTCACCCCCATCCAAAACAATTGGCCCAAGCCTGTCCCGTTGGCCATGGCCTACCCGCAAGGTCATGCCTGGTATTTCCGTGTTGCAGGCAAACCACTCACGCGTGATACCGCCATGTATGCGACTGAGTCCTCAAGCATTATCCAATCAATCATGCTTAAGCCGGACACGCATGAACACTGGGCAGTGAGTTCGAATCTGCCGATCCCTGATGCCGACACGGTGGTGGTGAATTTTCAGAACGCCCGCGCGGTCAAACGATTCGGCCCGCAGATTGATCAGTGGCTTAAGGAAGGTAAACACATTCTCTACGTCGGACTCTGGCCGGAGGATGCCAGGCAAGGCAGTTCGCTTGCCCGACATTTCAATGCCGCCCAACATGAAGACAGTCAGGGCGTTTATCAAAGCCTGCGTGTTGGAAGTGGTGACCGTGTGTTAGCCAAGGATGACCATGGTCACGTGTGGGCCAAACTCAGTGGACGGACATTGATCATCGCCCGCCCCATCGCCCCGCGTGCCAACAATGACGTGGTTCCCAAGCCGATCGATCCGCAATGGGTTGAGCAGTTACGCAAACGTTGATGTCATTTGTGCCATGATCGCAGGCACATTGAAATCTGGAACACAATGCAAAAGGCACACCCGGCCAGAATGACCGGGCTATGTAACAAGGCAATACATAGCCGAGTCATCTTGACTCGGTTCCCAATGGCGTGAGCCAATCATAAGGATCATCTTGCCTGCCAACGCGTCGATTGTGTTCTCGAACATACGTGATGGCATTGAACAAATGTTCTTCAGTATCGATAAACACCGAGAAATGACCTTGTGTCCAAAGATGCTTGCGAGCATCACCTTGCTTGCGTCGGGCGGTCACGGCTTTAACATCATCAGATAATGCAGCGAATACCATGTGCAGATGTGTCGACTGAAAGGTTGCAGTGTAAACCGTGTGTCCATGCGATTTGCAAACACTGCCGATGACACTTGCAACGATCAACACTTCAGTTGGATTAAGTATCACAGCATCATGCTGCATGCGTTTTTCAATCGATGCCTGAAGAAATGGGTCTGGCCCAATGAGACGGCCGTGTTGCCATGAATGACGTGGGTCACCGTGAAGCCATGTGCCATGCGTGGTGGCAATCCAATGGATCCCCAGCGTGCGTTGCATCAACCATCCCCCAATTCATCAAGACAACCGAGCCAAGATGACTCGGCTATGTATGTGCGATGCCTTGCTTCATATAGCCCGGTCATCTTGACCGGGTTTGCCTTTTACGCCATCTCGCCCAGGAGCTTTTGGGTCAGGTCCCAGAATCCGGATTCGCGGAAAGCGGTGGCGGTGCCTGAGAGATTGGCGTGGCGTTGGCAGTGGTGATTCCAATGGCTTTGGGAGCTAAGCAAACGGTGGCGTGCTTTTTCTGCGTGTGCCGGTTCCTTGGTGCGACGCC
>JBICHS010000165.1:0-6118 GCA_043101135.1 Phycisphaeraceae bacterium JB051 | reverse complement strand
TCTTTTACCCCACACCCCAAACCCGACACCCCATACCCCGGTCTTCACACTTGAAACCCCCTTGCCATCGGATAAAGTTGTATCTTTCCGTAAACCCCAACACCCAACTTCATACTGGAGTGCACGATGTCTGATCCGATCCGCGTAACCGTTTGGCATGAGTACCGCCACGAACATACAAGCGAAGAAGTCAAAAAACTCTATCCCGATGGCATGCACATGGTCATGAAAGCCGCTATCGAAGAACACTTGGGCACCAATGTCGTCGTCCGCACGGCAACGCTCGATGAGCCCGAACACGGCTTGACCGATGAAGTGCTCGAAAACACCGACGTGATGACCTGGTGGGGTCACTGTGCACACAAGGAAGTCAAAGACGAAATCGTCGACAAGGTTCAGAAGCGTGTCCTCGAAGGCATGGGCCTGATCGTGCTCCACTCTGGTCATTACTCCAAGATTCTCAAGCGTCTGCTGGGTACGACCTGCTCATTGCGTTGGCGTGAAGCGGCGGAACGCGAAATCATCTGGTGCGTCAACAGCGGTCACCCCATTGCGGACGGCCTGGAAGGTGAGTGCTTCGAACTGCCTCACACGGAAATGTACGGCGAATATTTCGACATCCCCGCTCCCGATGAACAAGTCTTCATCAGTTGGTTTGAAGGTGGCGAAGTCTTCCGCAGTGGCAACTGCTGGACGCGTGGCAAAGGTCGCATTTTCTACTTCCGCCCCGGTCACGAAACTTTCCCGATTTACTACGACAAAAACGTCCGTCGCGTCCTTGCCAACGCTGTGAACTGGGCTGCCCCCCGCTCCAGCGCCCCGGTTCGCCTGGATGCCCCATGCATCAAGGAACCCTTAGCACCGATCGCCGCCAAACACGAAGTCGACGAATCACTGCATAATCACTGAGAAATCAGTTACAATTGAAAACTTGTGCCAGGGATCGGTGAAAATCGATCCCCGGTTTTTTGTCAGGGACTAGGGACTGGCGACTAGGGACTAGGGTTGAAAATTCAAACCGTATCCCGGTTCATACCCTAGTCCCTAGTCCCTAGTCGCTAGTCCCTAAAAAACATGAAATACGTCATCATCATCCCAGACGGCGCTGCCGACCACCCGCTTGAAGAACTCGATGGCAAGACGCCGTTCGAAGCTGCCCACATTCCCAACATGGACAAGTTGGCCATGACCGGTCGTCAGGGCACTGTTGCCACCACGCCCGAGGGTTTCCCCTGTGGCTCGGATGTTTGCAGCATGTCACTATTGGGCTATTCGCCGGTGAAGTATCACAAGGGACGTGCACCGCTTGAAGCTGCTGCATTGGGACTTGATCTTGATCCTGCCGACTGGATCTTCCGCATCAACTTCGTCACCGTCGTTGAAAAGCTCATGCAGGATCACTCGGCTGGAGCCATCAGCTCCAAGGAAGGTAAGCAGCTGCTCGCCGACTTCATCAAGCTCATTGAAGATGATGACATCAAGGTCTACCCCGGCGTGAGCTACCGTAATATTCTCGTGGACCAATCCAACCGCGACCCCGGAAGCGGTCGCAAAGGTCGTGACTGGTCCAAGCTCAAGACCACCCCGCCGCATGATATTCCCGGCGAGTCGATGGACAAGTATCGCCCCAAGGGTCCCAATGCTGAATTGCTCAACACGTTGATTGACCAGAGTGCAAAGCTGTTTGAAGGTCACGAAGTCAACCTCACCCGCCGCGACTTGGGTGAAGCACCGGCCACGCATATCTGGCCTTGGGGTCAAGGCCAAAAGCCCATCGTCCCCAGCTTCGAATCACGCTTCGGACTCAAGGGCGCGATGATCACCGCGGTGGACTTACTTGCTGGTATCGCCTCGTTCATCGGCTGGGATCGCCTCGATGTCCCCGGCCAAACCAGCTATCACCACGATCAGGACTACCCCACTGCCGGCGAGCATGGCATTCAAGCCATCGACGATTACGATGTCGTCTGCGTGCATGTCGAAGCACCTGATGAAGCATCCCACCAAGCTGATGCCGAGTCCAAGGTCGGTGCGATCGAAGCCATCGACAAACATATCGTCGGCCCGATTCACAAGGTCCTCGAAGAACGCAGCGACGAGTTTGGGGGTTACCGCATTCTTGTTTTGCCCGACCATTACACCTCGGTCGCAACCCGCAAACACGATCCGACTCCACCGCCGTTTGTCATGGCAGGTAAACACATCAACAACGTCGTCCCCAAGCCGTTCACCGAAACCAATGCCCAACACGGTGATCTGCAAATCAAGCACGGCCACGAGTTGATGGAGTTCTTCCTTAACAGCGGTAAATAAGATCGATCCTTCCCCAAAAGCCGCGACTCTCCTGAGTCGCGGGTCGTATTACACTGTCAACCTCGATTCAACCCGTGACTCAGGAGAGTCACGGCTTTTGTGTAAATACATGACGAACATTGACATCCTGAACAAATCCGCCTGTTTTTAAGGCAATTGCTTAATCTGCGCGCAGGCACTATTGCAGATTATGCAAACATTTCAAACGCCATTAAGCCTTTGTTTTACGATGTTTTCACACACTTGCCTTACAATGAGATAGGCAGAAGTGCCACTTTTGTCCTTGCTGGTACAGTCATTGCAATAAGCTCAGTGAGTACGAGACAATTTTTACAAGGAGGCTTGCTCACGCTGCTTCAAGTCCGGGCACTTTAGCTTCGAACCGTTATGCGTTGTGTTGCGTAAGGTTCGGTGAAAGCGCCATTGTTGGCACATGAATGGACATTGAAGCAACAAGGAGCATTCGACATTATGAGTCATTCCAGTCAGATCCGGCAGGTAGCGTTTATTGGCAATCACCTACCCCGAAAGTGTGGCTTGGCCACCTTCACCCACGATCTCGTGGCCGGGCTGCAATCCAAACATCCCAAGACCAATTTCTGGGTGTTGCCGATGAATGACCAGGATGAGGGTTATGATTACCCGCCTCCGGTTCGCTTTGAAATCCGAGACAACAAACTGGTTGACTACAAACGTGCAGCCGACTTTTTAAACATCAATGATGTCGATGCGGTCTGCCTGCAACATGAGTACGGCATCTTCGGCGGCGAGTTTGGCAAGTACATTCTTGACCTGCTCGATGAGTTGAAAATGCCCGTGATCACCACGTTGCACACCATCCTCAAAGACCCGCTTCCTGAACAACGCGACATTCTCAACGAACTGGCTGACCGCTCGATCCGACTGGTCACCATGAGCCAGCATGGCATTGATTTTCTGCGTGACATCTACGGCATTGACCAATCCAAAATCGCCATGATTCATCACGGGATTCACGATGTGCCGTTCGTTGACCCAAGCTATTACAAAGACCAGTATGGGGTGGAGGGGAGAAAGCTTTTACTGACCTTCGGCCTGCTCTCACCGGGTAAAGGTTTGGAGTATGCAATCAAAGCCTTACCCGCCATCGTCGAAAAACATCCCGAAGCGGTGTACATGATCGTGGGCGCAACCCACCCACACGTTAAAGCACACTCCGGGGAAAGCTATCGCGAATCACTGGTCAAACTCGCTGAAGATCTTGGCGTAGCTGATCACCTGATGTTCCAGAATCGTTTTGTCGAAACCGAAGAACTCATGCAGTACATCGGTGCAGCAGACATCTACCTCACGCCCTATCTCAGCGAAGCCCAAATCACCTCAGGCACACTGGCTTACGCTTTGGGTGCAGGTAAAGCGGTTGTCTCCACACCCTACTGGCATGCCCAGGAATTGCTTGATGATGACCGCGGCGTGCTGGTGGATTTCAAGAATCCTGATGCCATTGCAGAGAATGTCATTGACCTGCTTGATGATGATGTGAAGCGAAACACCATGCGTAAAAAAGCCTACCAATACGGGCGAAGCATGGTCTGGGGCACCGTTGCCGATCAGTACATGGAGCTTTTCCATACCGGTCGTAATGAGTATCGCTACATCAAGTCCTCGCATAAAGTCCAGCCACCGGATCGCCTGATCCTGCCTGACATCAACCTGACGCATTTAAAAACGCTCAGCGACGACACCGGCATTTTCCAACACGCGATTTACACCATCCCCGATGCCAATCATGGCTACTGCATTGATGACAATGCCCGGGCGCTGCTGTTCTGCAGCATTCTCACCGGCCATGATCCGGAGATTGACCCACTGCTGCATCAACTGGCTGACCGCTATCAAACCTTCATTCACTATGCATGGAACGATGGCAAGAAGCGCTTCCGTAACTTCATGTCCTATGATCGTCGCTGGCTTGAAGAGGTCGGTTCAACTGACTCACATGCACGAACCCTCTGGGCTTTGGGAACCATTCTCGGTTCGGACCATCATCTGGGTGACCGCACGCTGTGTTCAGCATTATTCATCAAGGGTCTTGATGCAGCAGAGACGTTTAACTCACCACGTTCATGGATGTTCACCATCCTCGGCTGCAGTGCTTACCTCAAGCGTTACGGCGGGGATCGGCGCGTCCGCGAATTGCGTGATGAGCTGGCCGGGCGCCTGATGACGCTGTACAGCGAGAACGCGACCTCCGATTGGAAATGGTTTGAAAACACCGTGACCTACTCCAACGCGCGCATGGCAGAAGCTCTCTTGCTCAGTGGCTATGACGCACAAAACAACCAGTGGGCCGACGCCGGTCTAGCTGCACTCAAATGGCTGACCAAAGTCCAGACCGGCAAGGGCGGGATCTTCCGCCCCATCGGCTCGGATGGCTGGTACGTCAAGGGTGGCAAACGCGCGATCTTCGACCAGCAACCCGTCGAAGCCTACACGCAGGTGTCAGCATCACTGAGCGCCTGGCGTCTGACCGGTGACACACGTTGGTACGACGAAGCGGTCCGCGCCTTTGGCTGGTTCCTCGGCGCCAACGATCTGGGGGTCGAAGTGTACGACCCACAAATCGGCGGCTGCCGGGACGGTTTGCATGCCGACCGACTCAATGAAAACCAAGGCGCCGAAAGCACGTTGGCCTACCTGTTGGCCCAGGCAGAAATGATCATGGCATCCAAGGAGTTAAAATGTCCATCCAAGACACAAGCCATCCTGGTATAAGTATTGCCCGCCAGGATGACCGCTTTGCTGCCCACAGTCACAAAGTCATCGTCCGTTATTTCAATGCTGCCCCCGGGGAGCGTTTTGAGCCGTTTTTAAGGCGTTTTCTGGCATTATCGACTGATCAGAAGGACAAGGCATGGCAGGAAACCTGCGCGCTGTTTGATGATCGTCATAAGAACTCCGAAGCGATCTATCGCAAACACTATGCCCGTGTCTGCTCGCAGGTCGTTCAGCAATGTCACACGGAGTTACTACTTGAGCTTGAGCGTTTGCCGACCACGCATCAACTGCTGCTAGGGGCGTACTTCAGCCTCGAATACAGCTTTGCGGCAGCTGCGTATTTCAACCCCAGCATCGTCGCTTCGCCGTATCAATCAGGCGTGCCCGAAGGTGGCTGCAAGTTCATTCTCTCGTTCCGTGCTGTGGGTGAAGGTCACATCTCATCGGTCGCGTTCCGCTCTGGGATGCTGACAGCTGATGGTGATGTGCAAATGGAAGCGTCAAGTAATTTCTCTTCGCAACCTGAGATTCACACTGATGCGCTGTATGAAAAAATTCTCGTCCTACGTAAGCTCAAGGAACTGGGTGCAGCAGGGAATATCAACCGTGGCGTGCTTGAGAAACTTCCGGAGCATTTCACACGTTTGGAGATGGAACAAGCCATCGCTGCAACATGTGATGAGCAGAACATGAAAGCCTCGGATCACCGTTGCGTACAGACGCTGCGATGGCTTGCTGAGAGTAACTACACCGTTAACTTTTCCTGTGATTCGGACATTAGTGAACGCATCCTTTTCCCCGTCTCCGAAGTGGAGAAGAACGGCCTGGAAGATGCACGCTTTGTCCGCTTTGTCGAAGACGATGGCAGCGCGTGGTACTACGCGACCTACACCGCGTACGACGGCTCGCGCATCATGCCACAGCTCATCGAAACCGGCGACTTCCTGACATATCACATCCGCTCACTCAACGGGACTGGTGCGCATGGCAAAGGCTTTGCGCTCTTCCCCCGTCGGATCAATGGCGAGTACTTCATGATCGGTCGCCA
>JBICHS010000164.1:0-4153 GCA_043101135.1 Phycisphaeraceae bacterium JB051 | reverse complement strand
CTGCGGTAGGATTTGGGCTGTGTCAGTGGTCATGATCAATCCCGATATTCAATGGAAGTTCAGGGCAATGATCACATGTCCATTCCTGCAAGTCAAGATTATTACTTCTAATGTCAGCGATCAGTCCGCCTTGAGTTCCAGTGAACCTGCCTGGGCTTTGTCATCGCGGGTGAACTCAAAGGCAATGCCTTGAAGCGTCAGCGGCAGGTCGAGTTTGCCGTCCTTGTTGCCACCCCATTTGGCTTTGGGTTTGTCGTTGGCAATGTCATAGCTGACTTGATGCCAATCCGCATTTTCAAGCTTGGGGGTGAAGCGGTACTGGAAGACTTCGCCACTGGCATCACGGACACGCAGGTTGATGCGATGAATCTGCTGGGGCGTCTTGCTGCGGATGTTGAAGGTGTAAGGCGAAAGTTCGTCCAGTGACTTTTCAGCAAGCTTGGGGGCCGGGTAGACGTAAATCTCCGTCCAGTTGCCACGTGAATCATCCCAGCTCAGTCGGGCGTCTGCATCACCGTTTTCAAGCTTATTCTCAAACGTCATGCCCTTGGCTTGATCGGCTTTGGGAAGTTGCCAATGTCGATAGGGTTGCTGCTTGGCAATGTTGACGATCGCGCGGTCCGCAAAGACCTCGCCGTTGTCCAAGGACAGTGTTGCCGTGAGCAGAAACTGCGTGATACGTGCAGGATTGGCGTGGGGCGGTTGGTAGCTAATCACCCGTGTCGCAGAGCCATAAGCAGGCAGCGTCACCGTCTGCGGCTTGGTCAATACATGCCAGCTATCGGGTAACCATGTGCCAGGGACATCCAAGGACAACGTGCCGGTGATGGGCTTGTCTGCATGGTTAAATAGACGCACGGTCATTTCCGACGGCGTTGCCCATGAGGCTGTAAGACGGCTGGGCTTTTCAAGATTTCGCATGTCCGTTGAAGGGGGCATCGGCGGGAGGATACGCAGGTTCGCGGTCGCCGTCTTGTTCTGCTTCACCGTGTCAGTCTTCTGAGATGACACGTTGAGCATGGGATAAGCCACATCACCGACGATGCTCGTGGGATAACCATCGACATTGAATGTCACTTTGCCTTCAGACAATGGCAAGGTTGTGGGGACGCCCATGAGATTAACCTGCGTGACTTTGCCCTTGGCATCAAAGCCAAGTTGCTTGTTCTGATTCAGCACGTCAGGCAGCACTGAGGCCTTGCCACTGAGTTCATAGGACTGCGAATCACGCAGCCAGATCAGGGCGTGTTTCTGGCCTGCTTTTTCAAACACGTAACCCAGATATTCCTGAGGCAAATCAATCTGCCCGACATAGCGACTGCTGTTAAACAGCTTGGCAACGGTGCGGTAAGCTGCGAATGCAGGCTTGGGCGTCAGGTCGGTGTGCACCATGCCGAACTCGTTTTCCGTGCCATGCGCGGGGGTGGTGCGGAAGTTGTAGAAAAATGTTTTGTCCGCACCGACAGCCAATGAGCCGACCATCTTCTTGGGTAAGTCCATTGCCTGGTAGTGTCGGACTTGAGCCAAGTCCTGGCCGGGGTAAATGTGGATACCATAACCGCAGCCACTGGTTTCGGTGAGCCAGATGGGTTTACCGTTCATGCCGTATTGGTTCATGACGTTGCGGATATCGCGGAGTTTGGTTGGGATGCCCCAGAAGTACTCACGGAAGTAGCTGTAGACGTGAAACGATTGGATGTCGCAGAGTGCACCGGCGCCGGATGAGAGCATTGTCTTGCCCAGGAACGTGGTGTCTCCCATGAGTGTGACTGCGTTGGGGTCTGCCATGCGGGTTGCCTTGACGGCGACCTTGACGGATTGTGTGTAGTCTTCGGGGACGATGTGTCTGCCCCAGGGTTCGTTGGTCATTTCCCATGCGGGGACAAGGTCTTTGTGTTTGAGCACACGCTGGTAAATGTTTTCTGCATAGCCTGCATACATTTGCTCCACGCCGAGCTTGGCCCATTTGTCGATGATCTGCTGACTTGATGCTGATTCCCAGAGTGTGTAGTTCCAACCGAGTGTGGAGAGCACAATGAGGTTTTGAATGCCTGCATCGCGCGTCTTGTCGATCACCAATTCCCACGGCCCATCCATGCGATTGACGGTGATGCCTGCATAACGATACAGCTCAAGCACTTCATCGGGGTCGGCAAAGGTGGTGTAGTCATAGGCGAACTTGCCCAGGTGACCGGTGACGCCGAAGCTTGTTGCCATCAGATCCGTCGGGCGATCCACGGGTTTGTCCGCAACCACCATCGGCAGGGGGTTAAAGTGATGCGTCTGATCGTTGACAGCGATCGTTGCATGCAGTTCGTAATAGCCATCGACATTGGGGAGCGTGAAGTCGAGCACGCTTTGCTTGCCAGCCTTGAGCGTGATGTTCAGATCAGCTTGCTTGATCGTCTTACCGAAGTAGTCAGTGATGCGGTAGCTGAGTTTGGCTTGCGTCGGTTGGCCGTCATAACGCAGTTGAAGCTTGCCAGCGTTTTGGCCTTGCAGGAAGTAGTTATGCTTGTCGTTGACGGTGCGAATGAGCTGGAGGACAGGGGTGGCAGCAACACGGAAACCCAGGTCGTCATCACTGTGATGAGCGCGTGATGGATGCCAGTTTTTTGGATCATGAAAACGATCGTCATTACGATCCCAACTTTTGCCCATGCTTCGACGGTATTGGCGGTAGGGGGTTTCAAGCCATTCGCGTGCGTTGTCGAATTGGTGGGCCGTGCCATACGCCGAGGGTTGGTTCGCGTTGATGTCATCATACGCGCGGTAGGTTTGGGTTTGCGGTTGGTAATAAGCAGCCTTGTACCATTGGTTGCGATTGGGCAGGAAGTACAGACGTTTGCCATTGGCTGTATTCAAATCGCTCATGGCAGGTTGGGTGGAGACATCATCAAATCGCTGGATTTGACGGATGGCATAGACGCCGGATTCCGTTTTGCCGGTGGACAGCCAATTGCAGTATCGCGTTGCATCAAGCAGGTCCACGAAGACAACGGGTTGGTTGGCCTGGTCTGCGATGACGGTGTAGGTGTAGCTGCCGGGTTGGCCGTTGCGTGTGATCCCGCCGCGCGGGTGCGTTGCCATGCGTGCATCGTAAAGCTCATGTGGATCGTCCTTGGCCACGGCATTGAGAAACGCTGCATACTGGGTGTTGGTGACTTCGGTCTTGCCGATCGCATAGGGATCTTCCACACGACCGAACCCGAACTTGTCGCCCATCTGTCGATCGACGGGGTTGTTGATATCGCCGATCTCAACAAGTTGCGGGACGGTGTCGTTAGCAAAGGTGTGTGATGCTGCATGAAGCGCAGTTGAAAGCAGGAGGGTTGCCAGGACGGTTTTGTACATCGTGAATATCCGTGGTTGTCGTTGGTTGCAAGGTGATCCCCTGGGGTTGAAACCTCAGGGCTTTAATGTGCATGCGGTTGGTTGTGGCAAGAAGGGCGAATGCTTCCGGGGGTTACCAGCGGCTGTCTTGCCAATCCCAGCTGTAGATGCCCCAGTAGTTCATGGCAGTTGATCCAAAGGCACCGCCCAACCATTTATCGGGATCTGCTGACTGGGCGCCACGTTCGCGAACACGCACGACGTGAGCATCCATGAAGGAGACGTAGAACGTGTCTTCATGGTCAAAGCGTGTGTTGGGATAGCCTGCAGCATTACGGAAGACCCAATAGCTGGTGTACCAGTTGGAGGCATCCATGATCATGGGCGCTTCATCGGGCTTGGAGATTTTCTGGACCTGGAAGGGGTTGTCAGCCCGGACCATCAGCCATTCATTGGACGCATACCCGCCGGTGCCCCAGGTCATTTTGTCATTGCTGCCACCGATCATCGGCGTGCTGCGACGCGGGCAGTCAAAGTAGCTGGCTTCGGGACGTTTGGATTTATCGGAGTAGCTGCCTTTGTGGATGCCGGTGAGATACAGGTGGTCGATGACCTGATGCCACTGGTTATTCCAGGACGCGTCGCAGGTGCGTGGGATGTGATTGGTGTCAGACATGTAGTACTGGATCGCCAGGTTGATCTGCTTGTGATTGTTCATGCACTGAATGTCCATGGCCGCGCCGCGTGCCTTGGCTAAGGCAGGAAGCAGAATGGAAATCAGAATCGAGATGATGCTGATGACCACCAGCAGTTCGATGAG
>JBICHS010000163.1:0-11074 GCA_043101135.1 Phycisphaeraceae bacterium JB051 | reverse complement strand
TGTCATGGCGCGGGCAGCATCAAGATACTTACGGTCACCACTTCGCAGATACAGCAGCCACGGGACTTGCGGTGTGCCGTAGCTCATGTCTTCATTGGCATTGATACCCGAATAAATCCACCGGTCATCACTCGCGGCTTTGATGTCTCTGGGAATGCCACGGCCGTAGTCCCAAAAGCCAACCATCGGATCCAAATGGCTGGCGATCTTGAGGTATTCATCGAACTTTTGCTTGATCACTGCTTCATGATCACCAAAACGCTTTTGATCATAAACGGGCAGACTCAGGGGTAAAACCTGTGTTTCACGAATCCAGCCTGGATCAACCGATGCGATGGGATCGACTTGCCCAAGTGCACCTGCTGTCTTGGCGGATTGAACTTTGGGCTCATGGAAGCTCAGTGTCAGATGATGTGTGCGGGCAAAACCAAGGCCGTTGGAAACGCGGGATTCAAGGGCACCTTGTGATGTGACATTGTCATTGAAACGTTGCCAAGTGTCTTGGCCCCAGATTTTTTTCACACCTTCATGACGGAAGTTCAGTGGCTTGTCATCAACGGTCTGCCAGGCATGAAAGACGATGCCTTTGTCGGTGACATCCAACTGGTTGGGGAACTGCTTTGACATATCGCGGACAGCCAATGTCGCTGCGGCATTCGACCCCAACAGTGACGCCCAACCGCCAGTTGCCTGAGACTTGGCAAGGACTTTGTCGCCCTGCGTGACCTGACTTAACGCCAAGTCATTCTGTGTCATGCTGATTGGCATGCTGCTGATGGCTTGCGTGTGAGCATCGGTGAGTTTTTCAGCATTGATGCCAAGTACGGCTTGGGACGCATTGCCCAGTGACATTGGCAAATTCAAGCCCAGATCCGTAAACCAGAAACGGTCGGTGTCGATGGTGACAATCCATGTGTGTTCGAGTCGGATCATCGCCTGATTTTTGTAGAGATGGATACGGGTCACGTAGCGGCATGCTTTGATACCTGTATCACTGACATACCAGCCTGAAGCACGCACAACGGTATGCATCGGGCCGATTGTCTCGGTGACAAGTTGATAGTCCTCATCATTGCCACTGGTGCGGTAGGTGACGTTCTGATTGTCGACAAAGAAACCGCCACGTGTGGGATCAGGCATCATCACCGGTTTGCCGTCGACTGTTGCCGCATCAATGAGTGTGCCAGCTTTGCGGTTGAATGTCACCTTGAGTTTGCCGGTGTCGACGGTGATGGCATCATCCGTGGTTTCAATGGGCATGTCAGCAGGCGGATCATCACTGTCAACGGAGCGCCCATAACGCAGCGTCAGCTTCGGCGGATTGGCTGGATCAGCAACCTGAACCTGTGTGTCGAGCATGATCCATTTGATGGCATCTTCCTCATCCCACAAGGCAGTGGGCGTGATCTGGCAGGCCACGGGTTTGCCGTCTTCACCCAGGAGCTCAAACTGCCGAGGCCGAAACATCTGGCGGTCTTCCAACGGGACGCCTACTGTCACGGGATACAGCCCCGGGGTGGCGTAGTCCGATTGGACATTCAGTGGGATTTCCTTGATACGCACACGTGCTGATCGGCTTTTGAATGCCATGCTCGAAGGTTGCCAGACGGCAGGAACAAAACCGTCATCGAATTGTGCCTTGATGGCATTGGTGCGAGCTTCCTGTCGGGCGCGTTGAGCAGCCTGGGCGTCGGAAATCTTTTTGGTTTGAATCAGCAGGTTGTTGAACGTGATTTGGCCATTGGTTGCAATCAATGCGATCTGGCCCGCAGTCAGCGGTGAAAGAAGCTGACGCTGAGCGATTTCTTTGCCGTTGATTGAGAATGTGACAGACAGACCATTGACGTAGGCTTTAACGCGATAGGTCTCACCGCTTGTCAGAGTCAGGCTGTCTACGATCACCGGCGCGCGAGCGGGGACGGTGAGTTGAGCGGAGGGGGAATCCCCACCACGTAGAATAAACTGGGCTGCAGCACGACGACCGCCACCACCAAGCCCGATGAGGACACCAGATTCGGTGAAGTTTTCACTGTCATAAGTGAAGTCAAATGAGACCTGAATGACCGGTTCAGAAATCGGCGTATTGAGGCGCAGCAGGGCTTCCTGTTCACTGTTGACGGTGATGGCGGATTCATTGGCGGACCAATCGCCCGAAGCCGTCCATTGTGTCTGAAATTCGTTGACAGAATCCCCACCTGCTTGATATGTCTTGCCCCAATCCTCAGATAACGACACGTTGGAGCAGGTCAGCAGGAGTATTACCCCAAGTATGCACGACCAGCATCGTGTTGACATATTCACAATTCCCTTCCCACCACCCGAAAATCCGTGCGTCGGATGTCATCTCTCTATGTGAATCATCCCCTGAATCACTCTTTTTTGCAAGTTCAATCAGGAGATGTTCTTAATCAACTCATCACGGGCACTTTAGCACCCCATGGGTTGTACTACAATTGTGTATGACGCGTTGCAGAACGGGGCGTTATTCAGCAGGAATTTCGGTGATGTCCGAGAAACGAACATCGCCACAGGTCGGGTCGACAAAGACCGTGATCTGGTACATGTCACAAGTCAGGGTGACACTGGCTTCGGTGGCCTGATCCAATTCACCGTACACGCCAAAGCGGATGCGATCATCACCATTCAAAGAGACATTTGAAAGGCTCACCCCGGACAACTGTCGGTTGTTGCTGGTCCCGAACTGGACCAGATAAGGACGATTGCCGATGGGGTTGATCACCGGCGTGAGGGTGTCGGAAGTCGGGGCGATGTAGTAGCTGTTTTCGTCTAGGTCAAAAATGACAAATCGCAAATCGTCAGCATGACTGATCGACTCAATCTGCGCATAGGCAATGTCTGCTGCGACATGGTTGGCTGCAGCAATCAACTTGCTCTGACTGGTATCGCCAAGCATCGGCACCATCAAGGCAGAGAGAATCCCCACGACGACAACCACCGTGAGCATTTCCACCAATGTGAAACCTTGTTGTTTGCGATGTGCATGCATCTGACGTCGATTCATATGGACACTCCCAATGCAACTATCGGATTCAGCTTTTAGCCAGTACGACATGATTTACAAATTACATGGACTCAGGCAGTTGCTCCCACCGTTTGGTCCGAATGGAACGGTTGTAATGGCAAATTGTCGCATTTTGATCGTCAGCATTTATCGGAGATTGGTTTGGCACTGAACTGAATCGTTGATTTTGTCGACGGCATACTTGGGAACGTGGGGCAAGTGTGCGCCGAGTGTGCGCATACTGACACGTTTAGGCAGGTAGGGGCCAACATGATACGAAGACGAATATCCCGACATCACGCCGGTTTCACCATGCTCGAAGTCCTTGCGGCGACGACCATCCTGTCCTTCGCTGTTATCGCGGTGGCAGAATCTGTCTCTGTCGCGCAATCACAAACCTTCGAAGCACTCAACGATGGACGTGCGACCGCCCTGGCTGAAGCCTTTCTCGAAGAGGTTGTTTCAAAACCCTATGCAGATCCTGCTGGCGGTGAAATCAATCTTGGCCCTGATCTGAATCAGCTGACTCGCGATCTATTTGACAACATTGATGACTACAACGGTTTTGTGCTCGATACACTCAAGGCAGAACCTGATGTGATCACCGACATTGCGGGTAACGTACTCCCCAGTACCTATCAGAAATACTCAATCAATATCACAACGCAGTACACCTCGGTCACTTTGTTCAACCCGGTTTCTGGCATCAGTGTCACTGTCACCGTCACAGACAAGACCGGCCGAACCTGGACTGCAACTCGTTTTGTCCCGGAATCAGGAGGTTAAGCATGCCCGCCAAGCATTGCATCCTGGAATCGAGTGAACCTGCACGCCGTAAGCGTCGCGGGTTTACAACCATTGAATTGATGATGGCCACCGTCGGCGTCAGCCTCATGGCTGTGGGTATTTCATCCATGCTGACAGTGGTGGCCTACGGCACGACATCCAGCCGTGATCTACGAAGCCTCGTGGTCAAACAAAAGGCTGTCAGTGCTCGAATCAATGCTGCTGTTCGAGGATCGAAACTGGTCCTTGATAGCGGTCTTGGTCTGATGGTGCTTTGGATTCATGATGATAATGAAGACGGCTTACCATCACTCAGCGAAATTCGTCTTGTTGAATTCAATCAGCAGACAGGACAGATCGTTTCTTACAAGGCTGATCTGGTTGGATTAACTGACGATGTCTTAACGACGGTTGATACAGCTTTACCGTTGAACACTAACTTTGCTGACCTCACCGAGTCTTACAAAGATCCGCAGTACTTCGTGGATCTGTTAGGTGGTTTGATTAACGACATCCCCGATGCAACAGATGTCGGTGGACTTCTGGGGACGATTCAGGAAACACTTGATCCTGAATCCGGCCTGGATGCACAGACGCTACTCAATGCATCATTGTTCAAGCCTGAAGTATGGGCAACGGGCGTTACCGGTTTTACTTTGTCCCTGGATAACGAGATTGCCCAGCAAGCGACTTTGATTGGCTACCAGGTAACCTTTGAAGTTGGTTCTTTATCTGACACCATCATTGGTACAGCTGCTTTAAGAAATGAATAACTCCTTGCGTTAAGGACGCAATATGAAACATGCCTCCCTATACAAAACGTCGACTCACCAACCACGTCATCGCGGTGTCGCAATGGTTTTGGTGTTGATCGCACTGGCCATGGCTACGGTCATTGGACTGTCTTTCCTCAATACGCAATCCACCACCACAGGCATTGCTCAGAATGCAACCAAGCAAACCCGTGCGCGTGGTATTGCAGAGTCTGCATTGGAGATGACCATTGATTACCTTCGCACCAATACGCAATGGCGTAACCAAAAAGCCGAAGGTGTCTGGGTTGCAGTGGATGATCCCAACAGCTCATTGGATGGTGGCAAGTTCTCCGTGATCGTTCAGGATGGCACGATTGATGAGTCGGGCAATATCGTTGGTGACGGTGATCTTGCCAACAACCTCACTGACAAGATCGTTATCACTGCAGTCGGCTATTTTGACGGTGTTGCGCATTCCATTCGTGCACAGGTCACACCCGCGGCTGGTGGCACACAACGCAGCATGCTTTATGTGACCGATGGTGCAAACCCAACATCCGCAGAAAATGCACGCATTAACCTGCTGCAATCTTTTGGCTATACCATCAACACGGTTGCCTCAAGTACAAGTTCCGCGCAGTTCAATTCTCTGATGGCCAATAATGATGTGATCTACATCAGCGCTCTGGTTGACGGCATAGCAAACAAAGTTGTTAATACCGGCAAGGGGATCGTTACTGAACAGACAGATACCTACAGCACGTTGGGTTTTTCCACGTACAGTCATTCCTACACCGGTTCAGAAATTAAAATCACCAACACCTCGCATAACATCACTTCGTCCCTGTCAGCAGGTAGTACGGGGATTACGTCCACCGACCAGACACTCATCAAGTTGTCGGGGGCAGTCAGCTCGGGTGTGGTCGGATTGGCAGATCATCCCTATTGGTCTTACAGAGTCCTGGCGGTTCTGCCTAAGGGAGCAGCCACGGTAAGCGGCAGCACCACCTCTGGACGTCGCGTGAAACTGCCCTGGGGGACTTCAGGCTTTGATTTCGAATCACTGAACACCACAGGCAAATCACTTTTGGAAGCAGCAGTCAATTGGGCTGCTTCATCACCCAGTGAAGGTGGCGGGGCGTGGACCGGACTGGATATCGGCTACAACTCACCTGCTGGTTCAAATACTTTTGAATCCGGCGTTCACACGATCAATGGCGCGGGTAGTGACATTTGGAACAATGAAGACGAATTTCGTTTTGTCTACCTGCCTGTTACAGGAAATGCAGAATTGATCGCTCGTGTGACAGAGGTGGAAAACACCAACGGTTGGGCAAAGGCTGGGGTGATGGTTCGTGAATCACTTGATGATGATTCCCGACATGTCATGGTCTCGGTGACACCTTCCAGCGGTGTTGCCTATCAACGTCGTACATCGACCGGCAGCTCCAGCTCGCATACATACAACAGTGGTAATGCGCCTTACTGGGTCAAAATCGTCCGCGAAGGAAATGTCATTCGTGGTTACCTGTCAACCAGTGGCAATGAAGGAACCTGGAATTCAGCAGGTGATGCTATCACATTGTCAGGTCTTCCAGAAAGTGTCTACTTTGGTCTGTGTCTGACCAGTCACAATTCCAATGAGTTGTGTACAGCCACGTTTGATAATGTAACACTCAATGGTGAAGCTGTTGAAGAAGAGGAAGATGATGCTGTGTCACCGCAGTTGATCGTTCGCTATGAATTCAACGAAGTTGCACCCCCAACGCCGGTTCTGTTACACAACTGGAAACTTGATGAAACCACAGGTTCAACGGGGAACACTGCGATCTACGGCACAGGTGCTTCAGCGGGCAATAAAGTCTACATGGACGACGGGAGTATCGACTCCTATAACTCTGCAGAAGGTGAATACAACAGCACCAAATCTTCCAACGCAGTGGTTACTGTGAACTCTACAAGCAGTGATCGTGTCTACATGGACTGGGGAACGCGAATCTACGGTGATGTTCAGGTTGGTAAAGATGGTGATCCGGGCCATGTGATTTTTACACCTGAATGGAGTTACCAACCACATATCTCTGGTACGCGTAGTGCTCAGGATGAAAACGTAACGCTACCCAATACGATTGAAGAGCCCAGTGGCATGCCCAATAAGGGTGGTAGCTATACGCAGAATCATTGGCAACCCAAGACAATTGACAGCAATATGAACGTTGGGGACTTTACAGTCACCTCTGGTGCATTGCTCTATGTGTCAGGCGAAATCACAGTTCTGTGCGATAAATTTACTGTCAGTGGTAATGCTGAAATCATCATTCCCCAGGGATCAAGTTTGACTGTATATGCAAGAGATCAAGTGAATATCTCTGGCAGTGGTAAAGTCAACGCCAAAGATGGCAATAGCTACAGCACGCGACAAACCGATCGCTTTAAACTGTATGCGATTGGTGGGGATGATGTGACCGTCAGTGGCGGTAGTTCGATTGTTGTCGGCTTTTTGTACTCAACAGATGACGTGATTCTCACAGGCAGCGGCGTGGTGTACGGTGGCGTCGGTGCAGAAGATGAAATACGCATGTATGGCAGTTCGTCTTACCTGCATGTGGATCAGAACCTTTCTTCTGGTGGCAGTACATCAGCAGGAGCTTCAAATGTCGTCGTCGACGAACAAGGCGTCAGTGATGGTCAGTACAACGGTGGGCCTACCGGTCCACATGATGGGCAAGTTGGAACTTCCGTCTACTTTGACGGTAGCAATGACTATGCAGAGCTCCCACACAATGACAACATGCTCCTGAACTCGGGCACCGTATCCATGTGGGTGAACACATCCAAAACCGGTTGCGGTGAACAAGCCTTCTTCTCCAAGGACTCCACCAACTATGACACCGGTGGGCACCTGACCATGTGGGTCTGGGGCAACAAAATATCAGTTCGATTGCAGAGTACGGATAACAGCTACTGGGTTGATTCCTCAACCATCTCTGCCAACACCTGGTATCACGTTGTTTTCAGTTGGGGCTCCAACGGCATGAAGCTGTTCCTTAACGGGCAACTCGTGGATACCAACAGTTACACCGGCGGCATCGGTTCAAACTCCGGTGGTAGTGGTAACTATGAACCCATCGTCCTGGGGGCAAGCAGCTGGGATTCAAACAACCTCTCTGCAACACCGTTATGCGATTATTTCAAGGGATACATCGATGACGTTCGTATGTATGACTTGGATTTTGAAGAATCACAGGCTGCCCAGCTGTACAACGGATCTGATCCCGGTGCAGGTACAACAGGCTATCTTGTTGAAGATACATCCAACTTCGGCACGCCGTTGAATCTATCGATTCAAAACACCAACAACGTCAATTGGATCGAAGGTGGTGGTTTGGAATTTGAATCAGCCACCAGTGCCGTTTCGGATTCTGGGGCAGCAAAGATTCATTCAGCCTTGACTGCAACCAACAAGATGACGTTGGAAGTGAAATTTAAAACAAACAGTATTGATCAAACCGGCCCTGCCAACTTAGTTTCATTTTCAGATGATGCCTATGCCAGAAACTTTACTTTCGCTCAGAGCCAACAGGAATACCTGATGCGCTTGCGTACCACAAGTACATCCGACAATGGATCCGAATCCATTAACTCGTCTGATGTTTTGGATACCGTCAACGTACAGCATGTCGTGGTGACATATGACGGGGAGAAAATCAAGCTTTACCGCAATGGTTCAACGACCCCTGAAGTCACAGCAGCACGTGAAGGGACGTTCGATTGGAACAGTGCGTACCGATTGATTCTTGGCAACGAAGAGGGTGGTGGTAATCCATGGTTAGGCAAACTCTACCGCTTCACGTTATACGATCAAGCACTCAATTCATTGCAGGTCAAAGACCTGTTTGATGGCAATCCTCCGGGCGATTACGAGGAACAGGAAAATCTGACATTCCATGTCAGATGGTATGAAAACCCATAACCAAAGTTGTTCAGAAAATTGGGGAGTCCAATTGAAAAACATCCAATCCAAACACCATCGAGGGGTAGCGATGGTCCTGGTACTTGTTGCTCTTTCCATGGCAACGGTTATCGGATTGTCCTTCCTCAATTCGCAGACCACCACCAACGGTATTGCACGTAATGTCAGCAGCCAGACACGTGCGCGCGGCATCGCTGAGTCTGCGATGGAAATAACCATTGATCATCTGCGAACCAGTGACACATGGCGAACGGAATTGGCGGATGGTACATGGGTCGGCCCGGAATCAGTTAACAACCAACTTGATGGTGGGACCTTCACGATCATTGTCAATGATGGCAGGTTGGATGCGTCGGGCAATCTCACCGACAACGATGGCAATCTCTCTGACGAACCGACGGACCGCGTGGTTGTTACTGCGACTGGTTTCTATCAAGGTGTTTCACATACCATCCGTGCAGAGGTAACGCCTGAAGCTGGTGATGCAACACCAATCCGTGTTGTGATTGTTGTCAGCAATGAACTGTTGCCAAACGCACAGGAAACCGCACGCCGTGCTCAACTCATGGATTGGGGATACGAGGTTACGTTTGTCTCAGCAAGTTCCAGTCAATCACGTTTTGACGAGCTGGCTCAGCAGACCGACGTATTTCTTGTGAGTGAAACGATCAGCTCCAGCCAACTCAATCACAAATTACGCAATTCCGGTTGCGGGGTTGTTAACGAGGAACGCGCACTTTACGACGACTTTGAACTCACTGCAGGTCAGGCTAACGGTTACAGTGACACTCGGGTCCAACTGACGAATACTTCACATTACATCACTGCGACACTGTCCGGGCAAATCATTAATGTCTTTGGCCAATCACAAAACATGCAGTATGTCAGTGAGGCATCTTTGCCTGCTGGAGCACAGGTATTAGCTACCAATCCAAACAATGACGAGCCTGCATTGATTGTCGTTGAAGCGGGAAGTGCCTTACAGGAAGGTTCGGCAGCGGGGCGACGTGTATTCCTGCCATGGTCTACGAATAATTTGAATTTCAATGCTTTGGATACTGATGGCTTGACGATCCTAAAGCGTAGTATTGAATGGGCCTCTCAACGTTCTTCAACGCCATCACCGGTTCTTCATTATGACTTTTCCGAACAGTCCGGCGAAGTCATTCGTGATAAGTATGGCAACGTGGATATGCAATTCGACCGCGGTGAAGATGATGATGCCATCACGTGGGTCACGGATCCCAATGGTATGGGGGTTCAATTTAGCCAGGACCCGGAAGAAGGAACCGCAGTTTGCATTACCTCATCACCTACCGATTGCGAAGATCTCGTTGAGCATATTGTTCAAAACGGTGCGATTACCGTACAGGTCTTCTTCAAGCAACTAAACGGCACGTCCAACGGTGGCTATATTCTGAGTATGGCCAATATGGCTGTTGAAGAAGATACCGACCCTGTGCAAGAGGACGGTGGACGCGGTCGACATGGGCGCGGTCATCATGGTTCAAGACATGGCCATGGGCATCACGGTGGGCACCATAGTCTCAATACCCAGGCGACATACTCCGAATCAGTGGACATCACCAATGACCCTGATACCTATATTTTCTACAGTCATGGGGGTGGCCAAAGTTCGAGTAATGGCCAATGTGGCTGGTCACGTCGCTCAAGCTCCCGCAGTGATAGCTATCGCGTCTGTTACAGCAGAGATCGTGGGTATTATTATCGTCGCTGTGGCAATGGTGATGATGACGATGATCAAGACGAGGTCCCAGAAGATGCTCCGGATCTCTATGACAACTTTACAATTGATGGCACACCCAATGCTTCTGCATTTAATCACGGTCTGTATTTAAGCCATAGTGATAATGATGTGTCTATGAATGTGACTCAGGCGTGGCAGGAAGATACGGCAATTGTCTATGCTTTCACTTTTGATTCGTCCACAGGCATTGTTTCGATTTATGTCAACGGGCAGTTGATTGACACGGAACAAACTGATGAAACAGACATGACAAGCTGGGTCAGCCAATGGTTGACATTGGGCAATAGCCCCTCATTGAGCCGCCCGTTTGTGGGGACGATTTATGATGTCAAAATCTGGCCTCAAGCGCTATCTGCTTCACAATTACAGGACACGGCTGACACACTGCTTGGTGATGATTCAGAAGGTCAAACACCGAACATAATCGTTCTGTATGAATTTGATGAAGTCGCACCTGTGGCACCACAACTGATCAGTCAGTGGAAGCTCAACGAAACCACCGGTCTCTCTTCAGGCTCTGCAATGTATGGCACGGGGGTTTCCGCTGGGGAAAAATTTGAATTCAAAGGCTCCGCGGATATCGATGGCTTTAGATCATCCAACGGAAACTATGGCGGTAGCAACCGATTCCTTCCAGTTACCGCTACGATCAATAGTACAAGTGGCGATCGTTTTGAAATCAAAGACGGTGGCACAAAACTTTACGGCAATGCATTGTGTGGTGCATGGGGAAGTCCAAATCACGTGATTGATGTGAGCGGTTCAGCAGT
>JBICHS010000162.1:0-5706 GCA_043101135.1 Phycisphaeraceae bacterium JB051 | reverse complement strand
TTTTGTGCCGCATTGGCGATAGATGATTGCCCCGGCCTTAGCAAACTGGCCGCCATAGAGCTTTACGCCGCGATATTGCGGATTACTGTCGCGTCCGTTACGAGTAGAACCTTGTCCCTTTTTATGTGCCATGACGGTCTTCCTTGCGTTTGGTACTGTCAATTCATATCTGCCGTCAGCCTGTTGGCCTGAAGCGAGTCGAATATTGTAACAACTTCTTCACAGGATGCAAGTGGGTCTTTTGGGGCCGGATTGGTGTGGCATCATCCCCCTTTCGCTGGATGCTTTGCATGGCCATTATTCGTCTGTGATTTTCAATAATGTCGATTTTAGATACATCTTTACCTCTTACTGAACAAGTATATAGGGAATATTGTCTGAAAAAAACCTAATTCAGACTTTTATATCTTTATTTTTCCAAAATAGCGGATAAACTCTACCGGACGTATTTGTGTTTACATCCACACTAACACACGTACCGGGAAGTCAGATGAGTCGGTCGAGCCATGTGATCCAGCCACAGAGCCGACGCCAATTTCAGATTCAAGGTCAGGTTCAAGGGGTTGGGTTTCGCCCTTTTGTGTTCCGCCTGGCCAGTGATTTGGGCTTGAGTGGGTTTGTGCGCAATGAACCGCAGGGGGTTTGGGTTGAAGTCCAGGGGGATTTCGACAAAGTCCAGCGGTTTACTATCTCTATTGAGCAAGATCGCCCGACACTGGCCAACTATGACCATTTTGTCTTTGAGGATATCCCTGCCAAAGACATCCCCTTTAACAGTCCGTTCGAGATTCGTGCCAGCATTCAAAGACACCGTCGCATGCAAGCTGTCCCCAGGACAGTTACTGTCGACACGGCTGTCTGCCCGGACTGTTTGGCGGAAATGCGTGATCCTGCCAATAAACGCTATCGCTATGGTTTGATCAACTGCACCAACTGCGGTCCGCGGTTCTCCATCATCACTGATGTCCCCTACGACCGCCCCAGCACCTCGATGGCAGCGTTCAAAATGTGTCTGCCCTGCATGCAGGAGTACACCAATCCACGCGACCGCCGATTCCACGCCCAACCAACCGCCTGCCACGACTGTGGCCCACAGGTGAGCCTTGTAGACGTTCACGGTCAACCCATCGATGGCGATCCCTATGAGAAGACCGCGGCCATGCTCGCTGCAGGTCGAATCGTCGGCATCAAAGGTCTCGGCGGATTCCATCTTGCTGTCCGTGCAGACGATCCACAGGCCGTTCAACGTCTGCGTGAACTCAAGCACCGTGAACACAAGCCCTTCGCCCTGCTGTGTCGCGATATGAAAATCGCGGACAGTCTGGTTCATCTCTCCGAGCTGGCCAAAACACAGTTGCAGGAAAACACACGGCCGATCGTGCTCGCACCAGCCAAAGATCCCAACCAGTTCCCGGGCGTGAATCCGGGGACGGATCGATTTGGCGTCATGCTGCCTTACACACCGATTCAGCATCTGATTTTTGATGCTTACGAAGGATTGGATTGTGAACCGGTGAATGTACTGGTCATGACCTCCGCCAACATTTCCGGCGAACCGCTGATTCACAGCAATGAAGACGCGTTGACACACATGGCAGGTATCTGCGATGCCATCCTTTGGCATGATCGCGATATCGTCCGCAGCATTGACGACTCGGTTTTACTGAGTATGCGGATTTCTGAAACCGAAGAGTACATCCTGCCAATTCGACGCGCGCGCGGGTTTGTACCTTCCACACTCAAGCTCCCGGCCTCGGTGGCAACGCCGGGTTTATGTGTCGGCGGTGAGCTTAAAAACACGGTCGCCCTGGTGCGTGATAATGAAGTGATTCTCAGTCATCACATCGGTGATCTGACACACACCAAAAGCTACAAGTATTTCCAGACGGTCATTGAAGACCTCTGTCGACTGCATGACATCAAGCCCCAATGGATCGCCCATGATCTGCACCCGGTATACATGAGTTCGCAGTACGCTCGGACTTTGGCTGCACGCTGGGATGTTCAACTGCTTGGTGTTCAGCATCATCATGCTCACGCTGCTGCCGTCCTGGCGGAGCACAAAATCACTGAGCCCGCGTTGGCGTTGGTGTGTGATGGTGTGGGCATGGGTGAGGATGACACCAGTTGGGGTGGCGAGTTGATTCTTTCCAATGTCGCGGACTTCTACCGCATGGGGCATCTCAAGCCATTGATGCTCCCCGGCGGGGATTCGGCTGCAAAGGACACGCGTCGCTGCGGTCTTGCGTGGCTTAGCCAACTTCCGGGTATTGATCTTGAGCAAAGTGAAATCGTCAATCGCGTTGTTGAGGACAATGCCAGTCGGATGATGCTGGTGAACATGCTCAAACGCAATGTGAACCTGCACCCAAGTTCCTCAGCCGGTCGGTACTTTGATGCTGCTGCTGCGATTCTCGGCGTCTGCGATTTTAATCACTATGAAGCGCAGGCACCGATGGCGCTTGAGAAACTGGCTCGGAGTAACGACCGGGCATTACCTTCTGCCTCTTTGTATCAGATCAAACATGGCATGCTTGATCTGACGCCGCTACTTGGGGCGTTGATTCTTGAGGATGTCGATGCGGTTTACGGGGCAGACTTATTCCATCAACAACTCGCACGTGGTTTGGCCGAGATGGCCATCATCCAGGCGATGCAAAGCAAAATTGACGTGGTGGCTCTTTCGGGTGGTGTGTTCTGCAACAGTCTGTTGACACAGCGCGTCACCGAGCTTCTCCGCCGCGCGAATTTACAGGTGTACATCCATCAGCAGGTTCCCGCTAACGATGGTGGTCTGGCGTTTGGTCAGGCGGCTGTCGCTTCTGCCAGAATAGGAGGTCCCGTTTCATGTGTTTAGCCGTTCCCGCCCGACTTGATGTTTGCAATGATGATCAAACCGCCTTGGCCGATCTGCATGGCAATCGTGTGGAAATTTCCACAGCGCTGGTCCCCGACGCAACCGTGGGTGACTGGGTATTGATTCATGCAGGCTTTGCCATCCAAAAGCTCACCGAGCAGGAGACCAACGAGATTTGGTCCGTACTTGAGGAGCTTGAACATGAGTAACTATCTTGCACAAAGCCAACATTGGCTCAAAGCCCTTAACGCATCCGCCAGCCAACTCCCTCAAGGTCAACACGCTAAGTTCATGGAAGTTTGTGGCACGCACACCATGGCTGCCTTCCGCTGTGGCCTTCACAGTCTCACGCCCGAGAATGTCACCCTGCTCTCAGGCCCGGGCTGCCCCGTCTGCGTCACCGCCCAGGGCGATATTGATCAGATCATCAAACTCGCTGAGATTGATGGGGCAACGATCTGCACCTATGGCGATATGATCCGCGTGCCCGGCCAATCCTCATCACTTGAACGTGCACGCTCGGAAGGTGCAGATGTCCGCGTGGTGTACTCCACGATGGATGCGGTGAAGCTTGCACAGAAACACCCAGAAAAGCAGGTCGTTTTTGCAGCAGTTGGTTTTGAGACCACCGCTCCTGCAACCGCCGCTGCCATCAAACTCGCTGCCAAACGCAAGCTCGAAAACTTCACCGTGCTTGCATCGCACAAATGGGTCATGCCTGCGATGATGGCGTTACTTGCTTCCGGTGATATCGACATCGACGGGTTCCTGCTTCCCGGTCACGTCTCCGTGATCATCGGCACAGAAGCCTTCCGCCCCATCGTCGATCAATACAACCTGCCCTGCGTGGTCAGCGGTTTTGAAGATTTCCAGATGACTCAGGGCCTTGCGCGACTCACCCAGCAAGTCGTTGCAGGTAAAGCAGAACTCGTCAATGACTACCCACAGGTCGTCAAGCCCGGTGGCAATCCCACAGCGTTGGCATTGCTTGATGAGATTTATGACACCTGCGATGCATCATGGCGCGGCCTGGGTGTAATCCCAGACTCAGGCATGATGCTCAAAGATGAGTTTGACCAGTTCAATGCTGCCAAACGATTCAACCTCGATTTCATCGACACCCCCGAACCAGCAGGCTGTCTCTGCGGTGATGTCATCAAAGGCATGGCAACACCGGCCCAGTGCAAACTCTTTGGTAAAGCCTGCACGCCCATCAATCCCATCGGCCCATGCATGGTGAGTTCTGAAGGCACTTGCCAAGCCTGGTTCAAGTACAACCGCCCCCTGAAGCCTTTGAACCATGCCCCTGTGTATTCGACAACACAAGAAAACACTCAAACCGTGGAGGTTCCCGCATGAACAACACCTCCGAAAAATCAACGCCGTCCATCCTCGACCGTAGTCGCATCGTGCTTGCGCATGGTGGTGGCGGTCAACTCACCGATCAACTCATCAGTGAAGTGATCCTGCCCCGTCTGGGTAATGAAACACTCAACGAACTGGACGATGCTGCCCTGCTTGATGGCGGTCGTCTTGCGATGACCATCGACAGCTACGTGGTCGATCCCTGGCAATTCCCCGGCGGTGACATCGGTCGCTTAGCCGTGTGTGGCACGGTCAATGACCTTGCTGTCAGCGGCGCAAAGCCACTGGGTATCGCCATGGGCATGATCCTCACCGAAGGCTTTGCCAAGCGCGATCTGGAGACAATTCTCGACTCCATCCAACAGGCTGCCACCGAAGCCGATGTCCGCATCGTCACCGGTGACACCAAGGTCATCCCCGGCGATGGCATCTTCATCACCACTGCAGGCGTTGGCTTGCGTGAACCGGCCATCCGATTGGCGACACGGTACATCCAACCCGGTGACAAAATCATCATCAACCGCCCCATCGCTGAACATGGCTTGACGGTCATGCTCGCACGCGAAATGCCGGACATGCAAACTGTACTCAAAACCGATGCAGCACCACTTAATGGGCTCATCGACAGCTTGCTTAACGCGATTCCCGACGATGGCGTCAAGTTTCTGCGTGATGCAACGCGATCAGGCATTGCAGGCGTCACCACGGACATTGCAACCAACACCGGCTATCACGTCATGCTCCAGGAAACCGACATCCCTGTGGACGCGCATGTCGAACATGCTGCGGACATGCTGGGTCTGGATGTTCTGGAAGTGGCCAACGAAGGCGTTATCGTCGCAGTCGTCAAAGCGGACGTCGCGGACAAAGCCGTGAGTGTCATGCGTCAACATCCCTACGGGCGTCAGGCTTGTGTGATCGGTGAAGTTCAGGACACGCGTGATGGCGTGTGCGAAATCACCACGGTCATCGGTGGCAGACGCATTGTGCATAAACCATACGGCGAGCAACTGCCTCGCATTTGTTAATCAGTTCTCAAACTAAATTGACTCCACGAAAGGAACGAGAACATGCATTTAGGAGACGGAATGGTAACCCCTGGTTGCGCAACCCTTGGGTTGACAACCCTGGCACTCGGTGCTGGTGCAGCGTATTTACTGCATCGCAAGCAGGATTGGAAGACGCCCAAGCCGTTGCATTTTGCCTTGGCAACCGCAGCGATCTTTGCCATGCAAACCTTCAACGTTACCGTGATCCCGGGAACGAGCTCCGGGCACCTCATTGGTGGCTTCATGCTTGCGTTCTGGTTTGGCCCCCTCTTTGCCTTGCTGGGGATGGCGATGGTTCTGGCGACACAGAGCCTGCTTTTTGCCGATGGCGGGATGATTGCCTGGGGCATGAATAGCGTGCTCATGGGTGTGATCCCCGGCGTGGTGGTTTACCCACTGTTCAAGAAAACGGCCCCCAAACTCACTGACAACTTT
>JBICHS010000161.1:0-2839 GCA_043101135.1 Phycisphaeraceae bacterium JB051 | reverse complement strand
ACCGCCAAGACGCCAAGGACGCCAAGTTATTAAGGTAGAGAAATGCATTTTTACCACAGAGGTCACAGAGAACTCAGAGAAAGGAAAAACAAAATTTCTTCTTCTCTGGCTCTGTGTACTCTGTGTTCTCTGTGGTTAACTTCTTTGTCTTAAAACTTGGCGTCCTTGGCGTCTTGGCGGTTGAAATCAAATATTTCGTATAAGATACCGGTTATGAGCGAAGTTGTCCTGACACATGTCTTTGATCTGACCCCGGAAGAATTGGCTGAACGTTTTAAGCAACTCGGTTTGCAGGCGTTCCGTGCCAAGCAGGTTTTGCAATGGATTTATGAAAAGCAGGTCGACAGTTGGGATCAGATGACCAACCTGGGCAAAAACGATCGTGCCAAGCTTGCAGAGCACTTTGTGATTCTGCGTGGGCAGACGGTTCGGCATCAGCTAGCCACCGATGGTGTGCAGAAATTGCTCATGGACTGGTCAGGTGCCAAACTCCCCGTGGTGGATATGGCGAATCAGACCGAATGCGTGATGATCCCCAGTGACAGTCGCAAGACCGCATGCATCTCCAGCCAGGTCGGCTGCCCGGTGGGCTGTAAATTCTGTGCATCAGGTTTGGACGGTGTTGACCAGAATCTGAGCAGTGGTCAGATCGTCGAACAGGTCTGGCAATTGGCTCGGATGCCCGATGTAGACCGGATCTCGAATGTGGTGTTTATGGGGATGGGCGAGCCGCTGGCGAACTTCAAAGAAGTGACCAAAGCGGTACAATTTATTAACGCATCTTGGGGAATGGGTATCTCAGCCCGAAAAATCACCGTCAGTACCGTCGGATTGCCCGCTCAGATTCGCAGATTGGCGGAAATTGAACTGCCGATCACGTTGGCCATCAGTCTTCATGCCCCTAATGACGATTTGCGTCGACAGCTCATCCCGTGGGCGGATTACGTCACCGTTAACCAACTCATGGAGGCTGGTCAGTACTACTTTAAGAAGACCGGTCGGGAAATTACCCTTGAGTATATCCTGCTTGGTCGTGTCAACGATCAACCTGAGCAGGCGCACGAACTGGCCAAAGTCGCGCGAACGCTCCGCAGCAATGTGAACCTGATTCGGTATAACGAAGTTAAAGGGCTACCCTACAAGCGTCCCGACACTCAGGACGTGCTGCAGTTTGAGAACATTCTGCGAAGTAAAGGTATCAATGTTCACATCCGCGCCAGCCGAGGTCGGGACATCGCAGCAGCCTGCGGGCAACTCCGTCGTGAGAACGCACAGGCCTGCTGACTCAGATGCTCCCCCCTTTGGATCACCACCGCTTTTTGCAACCCGCACTAGCAATATGACGTAGGTTTGAATGAGCCGTCATGATGGCTCGGGTCGCTTTACACAAAGTGGTGAACAAGTGCTGATTCACCCGATCATGACGGTTTTCACAGGCAGATGAAGGCGACTGTCAGCGGACTAGCGGGGACAAAAAACCGCCATAGTACAAATGTCTATGTTTAATTTCTGTGCAAAACGTTGTTGATTGCCAGCAAAATAACCGTAATATAAGAATAGAAACACCGATAATCTCTCAGAGCTCCGTTACACCAAAACAAACGTCGCAGCCGAGAGTCGCCAAAGTTTGGCAAATAAAGGCTTTTAATGATGGACAATTGTATTTTGAACCATCTAGCCACCGACATGATGCCTGCTCCCCCCTGTGCCCCCTGCTCAGGACGGACTTGGAACTGGGTATCATGACGCCTCCCCACCCAACCGCCGCCAACCTCCGGTTCGCAATGAACCCGACGAACACCCGCCAAAGCAGGAACTCCAGAGGAAACGCAGACAGTGGCCAAGAAGACTGAAAACAAATCCGGTTCTATGACTGATGATACCAATCAGGATGAAATGGATATCTCTGATCTCCAGCTCAACGATGATGTGAATCCTGATGAGGACGATGACGACAATCAGTCCGACAGCCCTGAACAGAATTCAGGTGACGCGTCCGATGAGCAGACGATTGACATCAAGCAACTGCAGGGTCGCCGTATCGGCCGCATCCTGGTCAAGCTTGGCAAAGTCACCCGCGAGCAGGTCCAGGAAGGCCTGCAGATGCAGGAAAGTCGCCGGCTGCCGATCGGCCAGATTCTTGTCGAACTGGGTTATGTCACCGACGAAGACATCAATCAGGCTTTGGCTGCCCAGGCGGGTATGGAAACGCTGGATCTGGAATCCCGCGACTTCCCCGAAGAAATCGTGCACGTTCTACCTGCCGAAACCGCTCAGGCTTATCAAGTCTTCCCGATTAACTACGAAGAAGAAACCAACACCCTGACGGTGGCTCTCAAGAGTGCGGATAACTTCCGTGCTATTGACGACTTGCGTATGCTTATGGGCTATACCGTCAAGCCGGTGATCGCTGAGGCCCGTCAGGTCGAGAACTTGATCAATCGTTATTACGGGGACACTGAAGAATCGCTCAGTGACCTGATTGGTGAACTTGCCAGTGACACCAAACTCGAAGAACTCGATGACGGTGATGAAAGTATCGACCTTCAGGAACTCCTTGAAGCAGCAGAAGATAACAAGGTTAAACGTCTGCTCAACCTGGTGCTCATGCAGGGCATTAAGGACAAGGCGTCGGACATCCATCTTGAGCCGTTTGAAACCGAATTCAAGATGCGCTACCGCATTGACGGCGTGCTTTATGAGATGGTCCCCCCACCCAAGCATCTTGCTTTGCCGATTGTCAGCCGTGTGAAGGTTATGGCTGACCTCGACATTGCTGTACGCCGCATGCCTCAGGACGGTCGTTTTGAACTGACCGTCAACGGCTACCCGGTCGACC
>JBICHS010000160.1:0-5810 GCA_043101135.1 Phycisphaeraceae bacterium JB051 | reverse complement strand
TCATGGCTGGAGGAGACCCCGGTGCCAAGCGATTGGTCACCGATGACTTCTCCGAAGTGATCGCCAAAGCCAAAGAATGCCAACCCTGCAAACAAGCACTCACCCAGGAAATCACCGTCGGCTTCCATGAGTCTGTCATCCTCTCCAAGGCACCCGAGATCGTCGAAGCTGTCAAGGCCGGACAGATCAGTCGCTTCTTTGTCATCGGTGGTTGTGATGGTGCAGAGCCCGGCCGCAATTACTACTCCGACTACGCAGCAGGTACGCCTGACGATTCGTTCATCCTCACACTCGGTTGTGGCAAGTACCGCATCATGGATCACGACTACGGCACGCATCTTGAGCTGCCCCGCCTCATGGACATGGGACAATGCAATGATGCCTACGGTGCAATCAAAGTCGCTGTCGAATTGGCCAAGGTGTTTGAATGTGGCGTCAACGACCTGCCTTTGACCATCGTCCTCAGCTGGTTTGAACAGAAAGCCGTCGCGGTGCTCCTCACGTTGCTTTCTCTGGGCGTCAAGAACATCACCATCGGCCCGGCGGCACCGGCCTTCATCAGCCCCAACATCTTTAAAGTCCTCCAGGAAAACTACGGCCTGCGGCTCACCGGTGATGCCAAGGCAGACCTGGAACTGGCGTTGGCGTAACCTGACATATTGACGGCCATCCCTTTGGCCCAAACCCGCATTGCCCTTATGAGCGATCCGAAACCAATGTGCTTCGGGTCGCTTTTTTTAATTTTGGTATTCAAATCGTTCGCTTGAATTGCGTCGGGCTCATACCCGTGTATCGTTTAAACTGCTTGGAAAAACTAAACGCATCAGGATAGCCCAGCTGCTCGGCAGTCTCTGTCACGGTGTACTGTTTGAGCAACAACGTCTTGGCACGGTCGATACGTCGAAGGATTCGAAACTCCCCCGGTGAATGGCCAACGAACTGCTTAAAGAGTTTGCGGAATCGCTCGTAGCTCATGTTCAGATTCTTAGCCAAGGACTGCAATGACAACTGTGCTTCCCAGTCTTCTTCGAGTTGTTGACGCGCCTGCATGATGCCCACCTGTTGCTGCGTTGGGGAGGCTTGCTGGAGCATGAGTTGTCTGGCTGCCATGATCAGGTTGGCAGCGCTGAGCGTGACCTGTGCAAAAAGCCAAGCTTCGTTTTCCTGCAGTCGCAACATTGCCAACTGGTTTTCACATTGCTCGATCAATGAGACATGTAAGCCCACATGCCAAAGCGTCTGATCAGGCTTGAGCACCTGCAAGAAGCAAAGCGACGCATACATTTCACGAGGCATAGGAAAATAATACTCCGCCCATTGCCCATCCATCATGTGATAGACCGAGTGCTCACGGTCAGGCGGCAGGTGCATCAGATCACCGGGGCCGACATGGTGTTCATTGCCCAAATGGTCCACATAACGCCCCTGTCCACGCAACACGTAGATGCCGATGTACTCACTGTTGATACGACGAACATAATCCTGGCCATGCTCGGGTTTGGTCACAAAGCCCCAACCGTTTCCGCCTTGTTTGAAGTTAAATTGTCGGTGAATCACTTCGTTACGACATGTACGTTCGACGACCTGCTGAAGCGTGGATTGGGATTTCTTGCTCATGGCGATTTAAACCTCACGACCAATTATGACATACATTTGACCATTTGGGTAATGGACACAAGAAATAACTCGTCTAATCTATAGCCAATCGTGACATACCAATTTGTCCAACCACACGGAGTATTCAAACATGTCAGACAAACTACGCTGGGGCATCATCGGCCCGGGCAACATCGCCAAACAGTTCGCCAACGGCGTGAATCACAGCAAACTCTGCAAGCTCGTTGCCGTCGCCAGCAGGACACCCGGCAAGGCCGACGAATTCGCAGATGCCTACGACATCCCCACGCGTTACACCAGCTATGAAGAACTCATCGCTGATCCCAACGTCGATGCTATCTACATTGCCACCCCGCACACCCAGCATCCCGAATGGGCCATTAAGTGCGCCAAAGCTGGCAAGCATGTGCTCAGTGAAAAGCCCGCGGGGCTTAACCGTTACCAGACCGAAGCCATGATCCAGGCCGCCCGTGAAGCGGGTACCTTCTTCATGGAAGCCTACATGTATCGCACGCACCCGCAGATTGCCAAGGTGCTTGAACTGATCCAAAGCGACACCATTGGTGACATTCGCTTCATCGATGCCAAGTTTGCGTTCAACGCATCCGGTGCACCAGCAACGAGTCGTCTCAAAGATCCCAACCTCGGCGGTGGCGGTATCCTCGACGTCGGTGGCTATCCCGTCACGCTCGTTCGTTTGATCGCGGGTTCCACCAAGACCACCGGCATTGCCAACCCCACCAAGATTAAAGCGGTTGGACACATCGGCCAAACCAAGGTCGATGACTACGCAGCGGCGTCACTGGAATTTCCCGGCAACATCATCGCACAGGTCGCCACCGGTATTGCCGTCGGCATGGATAACCGTGTCCACATCCACGGCGGTAAAGGCTCCATCGTCATCGAAACACCGTGGGTTCCGGCTCGTGAAGGTGGCACTGTCAAACTCACCGTCAACGCTGGCAACGGTGAAGAAACCATCGAAGTCACCACCGACGAATATCTCTACGGCATGGAAGCGGACACCTGCGCTAAAGCCATCGCAGCAGGCAAGCAGCAAGCCGACGCCCCGGCCATGAGCTGGGACGACTCGCTGGGCACCTTCGCCGTCCTCGACGAATGGCGAAGCCAGATCGGTCTGATCTATCCCGGCGAAACCCCCGAAGGCTGTGGCCCGATTTCCGGCGTGGCTCCCCTGCCCCCGCGTGAAGATCACAACATGAAGTACGCAACCGTGCCCGGCATCGAAAAGCCGGTCTCCAAGCTGATCTTCGGCTGTGATAACCAAATCGACTACTACCATGGCGCTGCCGTCTGGGACGATTTCGTTAACCGTGGTGGCAACACCTTCGACACCGCATGGATGTACCGCGCAGGTCACTTCGAACGTCACCTGGGTAACTGGATGGCTCAACGCGGCATCCGCGATCAAATCAACATCCTCTCCAAGAGTGCTCACACCCCCAACTGCGATCCGGTCAACATCCGCAAGCAGTGCAAGGAATCACTCGAACGCATGCAAATCGACTTTGCAGAAATGCACATCCTGCACCGCGACAACCTTGACATCCCCGTCGGCGAGTTCATCGACGTACTCAACGAACTCAAGGATGAAGGCTACATCGGCGTCTTCGGTGGCTCCAACTGGTCGCTGGCTCGTTTCAAAGAAGCCAACGAATATGCCAAGGCCAACGGCAAGCAGCCGATGACCATCATGAACAACAACCTGTCATTGGCTCGTATGGTCAATCCAGTCTGGGGTGGCTGCATCGCTGCAAGTGAACCGGAGTACCTTGAGTATCTTGAAGAATCGCAGACCGCGCACATGGCATGGTCATCCCAAGCCCGCGGCTTCTTCACCGATCGCAGTGGTCGTGACAAGGTCGGCATTGATCCGCATCTTGAAACGCCCTGGTACAGCGAAGACAACTTCAAACGTAAAGACCGTGCGATTGAGTTGGCTAAAGAAAAAGACTGCCTGCCGATCAACATTGCTGCAGCCTATGTGCTCTGTCAACCCTTCCCGTCCTTTGCATTGGTTGGCCCGCGTACACTCTACGAAACCTACACCACCATGCCCGGTTTGGATATTGAATTGACCAAACAGGAACTGGCTTACCTGGACTTGCGAGCAGACGGCCCCAAGTAAGCCAGCCAGCATCAAACAACCAAATAAAAAAAACGGCAAGCTTCACGGCTTGCCGTTTTTTTTATTGGTTACTTGTCTTGTCAGTTAGTTCTTGAATACGCGGTCACGTTTGAGATTGTAAAGTCGCATATCGATTACAGCACTCTTATACTTGGGATTGCGCTTAAGCTGGATGGCTTTGTATTTCTCAATGTCTGCCAACGCTTTATCCGTGTCGCGCATGACATACTCATATATTTTCGAACGCTCGACGAGGCTTCGCAATTCTTCGGGCTCAAGTTCAATCATCTTGGTGTAGTATTTGAGAGCCTGCTCCATGTTTCCCTGCTGGCGACATGAATCAGCCAGGTAATAATAAATCCAATTGGGTTGCCCTTCGTTTCCAATGGCATCGGTTAAGACGGAGATCGATTCGGACCACAGGCCTGCCTCGTTATAACTCATACCCATCAAGCCCCGAAGTTTACCCGGTTGACGATGCTTGCCGGACTTTAAAACACGTTTGAGATCTTCAGCAGCAAGCTCATATTGTTTCAGAGTGCGATATGCATCAGAGCGAATGGCGTAGGCAGTATCATTGAGCACGATCTGTTTTTCCAGTCGGTTGATCATCATGACCAACTGGGCACTGCCGATGTACTTGGTTCGGTGATCCTTGATTTTACTCTGAACATAGCCAACCAGTTTGAGGTAGCGATCGGCAATGGCCTTCTTGTCCGATGAGCCTTCAAGGCGATTTCGATTTTCAGCAGCGATCTTCTGGATGCCCTTTAATTCGGCCAATGGTTTGGCGTGACTGGCGACGTTGTAATGCAACAAGGCATCATCAATCTTGCCCTGTTTTTCCAGTATTTTTGCATACTCGACATTAGCCTGAGGATGGTACATCGCATCAAAGGCAATCCAGTTGAGCAGGCGTTGAACGCGGCTTTCATAGTTATCCCCGCCTTCGGCACGAAACTTGATTAACTCAAATACGGGGTGATTGCCATCTCCAATCGCATCGGCCCACTTTAGAAAAGTCTCTTTGTGCATCTTGTGCATGGGCATATCCATCGCATCAGCCAATGCGTCGAGCATCTTGCCTTTGATGTTGTTGTTATACCGTAACTGGTTGGCAAGATGCCCATTGGGGGACCAACCCGGATCATGCCCTTTCAAATGTGTCCCCACATACTCTGCAACGTTGAGCCAGCGTTTACCGCGAAAATGCTCCAACGCGTCAATCATCGGAGCAGAAGGGAACGGGCCATCGTTGTGATAATAATCGTACGCCACATCAGCAAGCACCAAAACCAATGGCAGGCCGTTGACATACCAATCATTGCGTGTTGTCAATCGTTTATTGAATGACCGTGAATGCGCGTAGGCAGACATGGCCACACTCACCGCCATATCTTCAAAGGCTTTCTTCTGATCACCCTTGAACAAGTGATCGTAAGCACGACGAACCAACGCTGGTTGATAGGGATACTGCTGAATCGCCAAATCCAACCGTTGCAGCGTATCATTCCATCGCATCGCTTCTCTGGCTTCAAGAGCACTGCCCGTCGAAAAGAAATAAGTAGCCAAATTCCATCGGTTGTATTCATCCTCTGAAATATCTGCCTTATTGCCTTGCTTGGGCGCTTGGGTCCAGATCAAATCCGGAATGATCATCTCCGGCGTGATCTTGCTCTTATCCGAAAGATCAAGGGTTTTGAGATGTTTATAAAGGCCCAATGCAATCTTGCTGTATAGCGATTCGTTATCAGGATTCGCAATCAGCGCGATCAGATCTTTTTCAAAAGCAGGTGCTTTGCGTGTATGTTGGATTGACTGGTAATATGTTTTGAGGGCTTCTTTGAGTCTATCATTTTCGTCAGCGGGATAGAGACCTTTGGCTTTGAGAACATCGCGATCTTTGTAGTCAGGCGCTAGAAATTGAGCCAAGGTCCAACCGGACTTGGCCATGTCCAAAGCGACTTGAACGTCCTGCTTGGCAAACGTGTCAAACATGGCTTCATACGCATCAAGCTGCCTGGAAAATTCAGCGGGCCATTTT
>JBICHS010000159.1:0-3387 GCA_043101135.1 Phycisphaeraceae bacterium JB051 | reverse complement strand
CATCATCTTCTGAATCACTGCGATACACCCAACCGTCACCGCTGCGCAAAAGCATGTGGACCTTGCCCGGTTGTGATTCCCACAAGGTTGGCTGGATGACGCCTTCGCCCTTGGTGTTTTCGTGGTCATAGGGAACAAGATCACTGCGATGCCAGGTCTGACCGCCGTCTTCACTGCGATCGACAAAGGCATCCCACATCGCATCCTTGGCTTCGCCGGTCTCGGTGCTGGGGGTTGCACCGACTTCGATGGAAGCAGGTGCAAGCAAAGCGCCGCTGGCAAGTTCGATGGGTTTGTTCTTCACCGGCCCACGTCCCCCCTTATCCCCGGGCACCAACTCGCGTGGCGTTGTCCAGGTCTTGCCCCAGTTGTCCGAGGTCATCGCATACGTCCGCCACTGGGGGATGGGTTTACCGACCTTGAACCAGAGATGTACTTTGGTGTCGTGCACATGGAGCACCGGATTCCAATGCGGTTCATCACTGATCTTGGCAACGACGGTGGGCGTCTGCCACTGCCCATCAACACGGCGAGAAAGCCAGATCGACACATCATCCTTGCCTTCCTTGGTCCCGCCGAACCATGCAGCAAGCACACTGTCATCAGGCAGCTGCACAAGCGTCGAAGCGTGAACTTCCTTAACCTGTGCCTGCAAGGGGAAGATCAATTCGTGTGTAACAGTGGTGAGTTTGGGCGTCGTGGTGGACATCGTAAAATCTCTGTAGATATAGGGAAAAATATAACGGCCGTCACCAACACAACGGGATCGGCTTGGATTGAATGGGTTGATCCGGTGCTTTGATTTTTTCAACCAAAAGCTTCACCGCCGTTTGAGCAAGCCTCTCATAGTCATAACGCAGATGCTTGAAATCGACAGCAGGAATCAAAGTCGTGCCATGCCCAATGAGCATGATCTGTAAATCGTCAGGAAGTTTGAGCCCAACGTGATATGCAGCAGCGAGAATCGGCAGTAACGTTTGTTGATCACGCGTCATCAAGAAGGACGGATGATTCTTTGCTGAGAGTAACGTCGTCAACTGGGATAGCTCATCGACATCCCATCGCACCTGCAAACACTGTGGCTTGAGACCGGCATCAAGCATCGCTTTTTCATATCCAGCAAGCGGGTCGGTTTCACTGTAGTGATCCGTCGGCTGATGATCCGGGTTGAGCTTAAAGACCATGGCAATGCGGCGATGCCCTGCATTGATTTGCTCCCTGACCGCTTTTTTGATGCTGTTGCGATAGGCATAATACGTCGCATCGTGTTTGCGTTTTCGCGCGATCCACACCGCAGGAATCCGATGCCGTTCAATGAGCATCTCAAGCATCGGCGGGATGTTCTTCTTGTAATTGATCAACACGCCATCGACAGCATATTCCGTTAAAACACGGGGCAAATCCGCTTCACTTTCAAGGGTCTTGTCATCCAGACGCGCAATGACCAAATTCAATTGCTCATCAAGCAGCGCATCATGCAATGCGTTGAGTTCACGCTCATGAAGCAGACTTCGAGCAGGATCCTTACTCATGACCAATGCAATATTCCCAAGCCGTCCATGACGCATGGCACGGGCGTGAACATTCACACGATACCCCAACTCCGCAGCAACCTGACGAATCTGCTCCGCGCGTTTCAATGCCCCCGCACGCTTGGCCTTGTAGGTTCCACTGAGGACACGCGACACCGTCACCGGCGTAACGCCGACACGATTGGCAATATCATGTAAAGTCGAATGGCTCATGGGCAAGGTTCAATTCACTTCTTTTTGTTAACGTTTACATTTTAGAGGCAGTTTGTGGCAAATCAACCCTATCCCACTCACAGGGCAATAAAAAAATGTCCCGCAGCCAAGCCACAAGACATTTGAGAATCACTGAATTGGATGGACGGCTTTACTTGATATGCCAACTCATCAGTTGATACGGATACAACTTCACGGTGAGTTTACCGCCCTGCGTCGTCAGGGTTTGGCCGGATGCCAAAGCGGTAACTTTCCCCTCAGCAGCAAGTGTGATGGTAGCCTGTGTGTCGGTCATGCTGGTGTTGACTGCATAGCAATACACACCTTGTTTTCCAGCGTCGATCTTTCTGACCACCACGTTGCCATCCGTACTGGCGTTTGGAACAACCGTCGATGGCAAAGCGGGTAATGCCAGAAAATTGAGATTGAACTGGCGGACATATTGCGGGAAGCCGCGTGCGTAATTCCCACCGGAGAGATAACCAATCATCGTCGGGTTCCCGTTTGCCATGGCGATCGCTTCTGCCATCATGCAATAGGGGCCGGCTTTTTCCATGTCCGCGATAAAGTAGCCCAGCAAGTGTTTATCCTGCTTATTAAAGAGCATGTTCTCGTTGAGCGAAAAATGCCGGAGCATGGTCATGCCTGACTGTGTCTTGAAATGATCAAGTGTCTTTGCGTTGTTAACGGTGTAGAAACGGTTGAAAGGATAGGAGAGCATCACACCGTTGAGATTGGCATAGTTGTACGGGTCATTGGCAGGTCGTGCATGCCGAACTTCATAGCCTCCCCAATCAAGGCCCGGGGATTGCAGTGCGTTGAGATACATCTGGCGTTGGGCAACATCTTTGGGCGTGAGAATGGCAATGGTCTTGTTGTTACTGCCTTGATGTTCAGATTGCTGCACGATGGACTCCCACTGCTGCGGGATGTCAGTGACGATGCGTGGCGTCCAATCTGCGAATGACACACCAGGTTCACCGCCGTTGTTCGTAAACAGCACCCTGGCATCATCGATGCCTTTGGATATGAGATAGTCACGCACTGCAAGCAGGAAGTCACGTCGTTTAATCTCCCACCATTTGATGTACTGCGTGTAAGTCTGCTTATCCTTGATCAATTGCTCTCGGGTGACGTTCTGGTTGGTTTGCTTGTTGAAGCGTTCAAGGGTTCGATCTGCAAAACTCACGGGTAACTGATTACGCGGGCGAAGCCAGGCACCGACAAAGTTGGCTTTGTTTTTGTGATTGATGACGGTGAGATCGAGCATCTTGGCAAAGTCAGTCAACGTGTCGGGATCGGTGATATCGGCATTGGCGGTTTCGATCCATTTCACATGGGTATAGCGCCCGTCACTGCGATTAAGTGGACGAGCACGACGTTCAAAGCCGAGTCCTTTCTTGCCTTTGGAACCGGAGTATTCATAGTAAGGCAGGACATCAAAGCCATACTCACCCATGAGCGCGACGATGTTTTCCCAGAAGTCTTTGTAGTCGTTGTTGTAGTAAACCCAATCATGCCCGCCGTAAGGTGTCGGATCCCATCCCTGATTGGCACCGAATTCAAGCAGGTCTTTACTGAAGGTATTCATGCCCAGAAACTGCATACGTTTGGCTTTGAAGCGATACCAGTCCAGATAGTG
>JBICHS010000158.1:0-5149 GCA_043101135.1 Phycisphaeraceae bacterium JB051 | reverse complement strand
AAAAGCCGTGTCCCTCCCGGGGCACGGGTTGGCTTTTCAAGGCTGAACATATCTGCATGGTATAATCAACCCGTCCCATGACACTTCATAATTTCCGGAGGTTGGTATGTTCAATCGGCATCTCGTCGTCACAACACTGTTGGGGGCCTGTTTTCTTTCATTGTCGCTGGTAAAGGCCGACACGGATTTAACCCAACTCAGCAGTGATGAAATTGTTCGCAACATCATTCGCTACGATGCAGAACTCAACCAAGATGATTTTGGCGACCAGCAACTAGCTGAAAAATACTATCTTGAATACCTCAATCGCACTTCAGATTGGCAGGCGCAGGCCTGGGCTTACTGCAAGCTCGGCACGTTATTCATTACCAATTACACCCCGGCCAAAGGTGAAAAACCAGACTACGACAAGTCTGAGACGTATTTTAAAAAATGCCTTAAAATCACCGGTAAACGCATCACAACAAGTTCTGTCCGGGCACGCTCTATGCTCATTTCATACAAGTTGACCGATGAGCTCCGCATGCAAAAGTTCATCGAGCATTACCAGTTCTTGTTACGCCTGGAGCAAACAGATATCAGCCAACATTGGCATGCCCCGTTTAATCTCTGGCGCGGCCCAGGTGACAAGAAACAGAGTCTTCACGTGTTCAAAACGCGATTGCTGCCAAGCCTGCTTGATGCTATTTCTCATAACATGGTTGAACAGGCATTGGCGCTCAAGAATCCGCAACCGGCATTACAGCAAATTCTAGATACATTCCCCAGTACACCTGCTGCCAAGTTGGTGCAGAAACAGTTAAACAAGGCACAATAACCAAAATATGCTTGTTTCCCACCCGCATGAATCTTACGTTTAACGTATGAGTACCACCCCCACCAAACTGGCTGATGCACAGATTTCTGCCCGATTGGAAAAGCATCCGGAATGGACCCGTGAAAATCATGCCCTGAACCGGACGTTTGTCTTTGAGGATTTCGATCAGGCTTTTGCTTTCATGAGCAAGGTCGCTGAGATTGCCAAAAACATGAACCACCATCCCGATTGGCAGAACGTCTACAACAAACTCACCATCAATCTGAGCACCCACGATGTCGATGGTATCAGTGATCTGGATTTCGAGATGATGGAAAAAATCGACGCGCTGCTGGATTGATGAGCTTTAAGCAATCGATCATAACAGCGTAATATCAAGATCACCCGTTGCCTTTGCGAGCCGGCTCGTGTCGAGCCGATCAGGATTGCACAGCGCGTTCACCATCAACATGAGTTGATTGCCAACAATAAAAAAACCGCGTGCATGACACACGCGGTTTTCGTTGATGGTTTGTATTGTTGGCGGTCAGCTTTACTGGCCGGAGGCATCGTTGAAGTTGATGCCGTTGCGTTCGAGCAGGGTGCCCATGGCCTGGTAGTAAGCACTGATGGCGATGTTGTAGTCGACGACCGCTTGAATCTCGCGGGCTTCGGCGTTGGCCAAGGCTTCCTGACGACGGAGTTTGAGGTCGAGGAATTCAGGACTCAATGCGGCACCGGCTTCTTCCTGTGCTTCCAGAGCACGAAGGTTTTCCGCAGCAGCGCGACGCGAGGCCTGTTCTGCACCGATGACACGATACGCGGTGATCAAATCACGCTGAGCGTTCTTGATCTCAAGCACCACGGATTGGGCCTGGTTCTGATAGTTGATCACCGATGCGCGGCGTTCGATTTTACGCTGCTCGTACAACGCTTCGGCTGCACGGTTACCCAGCGGGGCTTCGAACTGGCCACTGATCAGGTAGTCGATCAACTTCGCTTCGCCAGCAGAGTCCAACGTGTCCGGCATGGATTCGCCAACACCGTTAAACCGCACGGAAGCTGACAGGTTGAGCACCGGCAAACGCTGGTTGTCCGCAACACGCTGACGCACCGCTGCATCATCAATCTCAAGCAATGCCTTGCGAAGCTCGGGGCGATTCTGCAAAGCAATGCTGATCGCATCCAGCAGACTCACCTGCATCGGCGCGTCCACCGGGGTGTCCAAAGGAACGATCAGCGTTTCATCGGACACCGGCAGGTTGGGGTCATTGACCAACTGCTTTAACGCGTCGGATGCTGCACGCACGGTGTTCTGTGCACGGATGACGTCTGCACGACGTTCTTCCACGAAGCTGTTGGCTTCGGTGATCGTTGCAGGCGATGCGTCGAGGACCGAACGCTTTTCGATTTGATCGCGGTCTTTGATGGTTCGCTCAAGCAGACGTTCCTGGATGAGCAGGTTCTGACGAGCAAGGACCAAAGCCCAGTAGGCCGACTCGGCATTGTGAACTGCAGCGAGCAATTGGCTGCGCAGGTCTTCGATGCTCTGCTTACGGCTGGAGACGTTGAGCTCGATCTGGGCCATGTTCACATCAGTGCCGAAGTTGCGAAGCAATGGCTGTTGGATGTTCAACAGTAAGCCTGAAGTGTACCAGTTGTCGGTGTTGTAAAGGGTTGATGAGCGATAGTTGCTGACGATTTCCTGTTGGATAGCCACGGTACCGCCGGTGGTCAGCGTTTTACGGATACCCAGGGTGGTGCTCGTCGTGGTGGTCTGGTTTGGACTTAACGCCAGGCTGCTGGTGGGCGGCTGGGCGTTGTCGACTTTCTGGTAATCCACCGTGGCATAGAACGTGGCATCGAACACCGCCTGTGCCTGGGTGATCAGTGCGTCATCCACCGAGGGGACCAGTCGGGCGATCTGCAGCGTGAGATTGTTTTCGACCGTGCTCTGGATCACACGTTGGAGATTCATCGAGACGGTGGGAGTGTTGGTCGTATCAAAGAGGTCCGGGCCGTAGTCCGCCTGGGCCGAGATGTACGCGGTGGGGCCGGACATGTTGTCCAGTTCGTTGCGTTGCTCGGTGGTGAGTTTCTGCTCAACGGTGCTCACCGGTCGGCTGACCTGCACCGGCTTGGCGTCGGCAATGCGTTCGGTGTAACGGGCATTGGTGGCAAGCAGTCGCTGATGCAGTTCAGACTCCATCGAGCGATCCATTGGACTGTTACAGGCTGAAAGCGTCATGGCCCCCAGCAACGCGGTGGTAATGATTGTGCCGTGTCTCATGATCGGGTCATTGTACGTAAATGGTTTGCGATGTGCGCATTTGTTTGTCCAAATCCGGTTACAATTTCCCAAATGAGTGAAATTTCTTCAGATCAACAGGCCATGGAACTGGCTGGCCAGCACCTGCACTTCGTCGGAATCGGTGGGTGTGGCATGTCGGGTTTGGCAAGAATCGTCCGAGGCCGCGGCGCCCACTGCACCGGTAGCGACATGACCGACACGGATGTCACCCAGGCCTTGATTGCTGACGGTATCCCCGTGGTGCTTCAGCAGACCGCCGAGAGTGTCCCCGCTGACTGTGACATGCTCGTGATTTCCGCTGCGATCAAGGCGGATCATCCTGAAGTCCGCGAAGCCAATCGTCGTAACCTGCCGGTGATCAAGTACGCACAATTGCTCGGTCGTCTGATGATCGGCCACGCCGGGATCGCCATTGCAGGCACGCATGGCAAGAGCACCACCACCAGCATGCTCTGTCACCTGCTTATCCAATCCGAGCTTGACCCCAGCTTCATCGTCGGGGCGACCTGCGCACAAATCGGTGGTGGCTCACGCGTTGGCAAGTCCGACATGCTCGTCGCTGAAGCCTGTGAATTTGACCGATCGTTCCATAATTTTCACCCGACGCATGCAGCGATTCTCAATGTTGAAGAAGACCACCTGGACATTTACAAAAATCTGGATGACATCATTGACGCCTTCCACGTCTTTGCTCAAAAACTCCCCGAGCATGGCAGCCTGCTGATTCATCACGATGTCCGCACACGCATCGCTGCGGGCCTGGATTGTGATGTCCAGACCATCGGCTTTGCACCCTTGGCAGATTGGCAGGTTCTGGTCAACGGTTCATCCGTCGTCCTCAAGGAGCATGGCTCGCCCGTTGCCCAGTGGCAGAACCCCATGCCCGGTGAACATATGGCTTACAACGCTGCGGTGGCGATGGTGCTTGCGCATCAGCGCGGTGCTGCGTGGTCGAAGTTGGTTTCAGCGATCGAAAGCTTCCGGGGGTTGGATCGACGTATGCAGGTGCTCGGTGATGTGAAGCTTGAAAGTGGCAAGGTGAAGGTCATTGATGATTACGGCCATCATCCCACCGAGATTGATACCACGCTTCGCGCGCTCAAACGTCACTACCAACCCAAGCGGTTGATCTGCATTTTTCAGCCGCATCAACACAGCCGAACGCGTTTTTTGCTTGACCAGTTTGCTACGAGTTTTTCTGCTGCGGATATGGTCATCGTGCCTGAGATTTACTTTGTGCGTGATTCTGAAGCTGAGCGTCAGTCGGTGAGCAGTCGTGATCTGGTTGAGCGTTTGCAGAAGAAAAATATTGATGCCCAACAGCTTGATCCGTTTGAGAAAATCACCGACCACCTTGCCTGGATCGCCCGCGATGGTGACCTGATCGTCACCATGGGTGCAGGCCCGGTGTGGAAGGTGTCGCATGCCTTGATGAGCAAGTGATCCTGTTACCCCAATTGAGATGCAACATGAAACAACACCGATTGTGCGCAACCGTGCTTGGACTCTTGGCAAACGTTTTTTTTGTTTTCGCTGCCCACGCTGCATCCGTCAGCAATGACTCGCTCCTCACCACTCCCAAGACTGCTGAGAAACCCCAGGACGCCAAGCCAGTTTTCCTTGAAGGTCAGCGGATACAGGCCATGATCGATCATGCTCATGACGGTGATGTACTGCGCATCCCGCCGGGGGTGTATGTGATGGATAAGCCGTTAAAGATGCAGAAGAAGTCCGACCTGACGCTGCTTTGTAAAGGCGTGCATTTTCAGACGCGTGATCTGATGGAGCCGGTGTTTGTCATTGAGAGTTGTGAGAAGATCAACATCATCGATGGGCACTTTCAGCATCTCGAGCCGTTGGGCGAATACCAATGTGATGGCCCGGTTTTCTCTATCATCGACACCAAGCAAATCCGCATCATGGGCACGCAGATCAATGGCTGTGGTGCGGTGGGGATCGCTGCTTCAAGAACGCGAAACCTGCTTGTTTTTCAGTCACATTTGCATCACAACACGTTCTGTGCGATCACCCTTTCAGGTTGC
>JBICHS010000157.1:0-3292 GCA_043101135.1 Phycisphaeraceae bacterium JB051 | reverse complement strand
TTCTTCGTGCTCTTCGTGTCTTCGTGGTTAATAAAAATGATCCGCCAGGCTGGTAAGCTTGTTTGCCCCCTGTCCGGTTCCCCTGCCGTCCTGATCAGCCATGATAAAAACTTCCTATCCCAAAAATCACCAGTTCCTGCTACAATACCCGACTCGATCCGTCTCCTAACGCAGGCATCGGATTGAACACTGTTTATAACCGACTGGAAAGACCCGCTGTGAAGATCCGTAACTTCTGTATCATCGCCCACATCGACCATGGCAAGAGTACGCTGGCTGACCGCATGCTCCAGGCCACAGGCACCATCACCGACCGTGAAATGCGCGAGCAATTCCTCGATGGCATGGATCTGGAACGTGAACGCGGTATCACCATCAAGGCCTCCGCGGTCACCGTCGGGCACAAGTACAACGATGAGCAGTACATGCTCAACTTCATCGACACCCCCGGTCACGTCGACTTTCACTACGAAGTCTCCCGCGCCCTGACCGCCTGTGAAGGTGCAGTCCTCGTTGTCGATGCAACGCAGGGTGTCGAAGCCCAGACCGTGGCCAACACGTACCTGGCTGTCGAAGCAGGCCTGGAAATCATCCCCGTCATCAACAAGATCGACCTGCCCTCGGCTCAACCCGAAGAAGTTGCTCTGGAACTCGAACAGATTCTAGGTATCCCCGCTGAAGACTGCATCTTCTGCTCGGCCAAGTCCGGTGCGGGTATTCAGGAATTGCTCGATGCCATCTGCGAAAAATTCCCGGGCCCCAAGGGTGATGAAAACAAGAAAACACAGGCGCTGATCTTCGACTGTATCTATGACGACTATCGCGGCGTGGTGCTCTACTTCCGTCTGATGAACGGCAAGCTCAAGTCCACCGACCGCATTCGCATGATGTCCACCGGTCGCACGCACACGATCGGTGAAATCGGCAAGTTCACCCCCAAGATGACGCCGATGACCAAGTACGAATTCACCGCAGGCGAGGTGGGCTATGCCGTGGCGTCCATCAAGTCCCTCGACGACGTGAACATCGGTGACACCATCACGCTGGACCTCTACCCGGCTGACGAACCACTGCCCGGTTACCAGGAGCCGCAGCAGATGGTGTTCTGCGACTTCTACCCAGCAGGCGATACGCAGTTCGAAGTGCTCCGCGATGCCATTGAGCGTCTGCGTTTGAATGACGCTTCGTTCACCTTCCAGCCTAATCACTCCGACGCGCTTGGCTTTGGTTTTCGTTGTGGTTTCCTGGGCATGCTCCATATGGAGATCATCCAGGAACGCCTGGAACGCGAAGGCAAGGTCAACATCGTCCAGACGGCCCCGACGGTTACGTATGAAATTCTGCTCTCAGGCAAGGAAGTGATTCAGATCACCAACCCCGCAGATTTGCCTGACATGTCACAGGTCGTTGAAATCCGCGAGCCGATTGTGCGCTGTGAGTTCATCATTCCCAATGAGTTTATTGGTGACCTGATGAAGCTCTGCGAAAACCGTCGCGGTGTCTACAAGCAGCAGCAGTTCCTTTCTGAATCACGACAGATCCTGCACTACGATTTGCCGCTTGCCGAAATCATTTATGACTTCTTCGACAAGATCAAGAGCCTTTCGCGTGGCTATGCGACGATGGACTATCAACTCACCGGCTTTAACAAAGATAATCTCTGCAAGATCGACATCCTGATTAACGGTGATAAGGTCGATGCATTGAGCTTGATCGTTCACCGCAGCAAAGCCGAGTTCCGTGGGCGTGCGTTGCTCAAACGTCTCAAGGGTGAGATTGATCGACACATGTTCGAAATCCCGTTGCAGTGTGCCATCGGTGGCAAGATCATTGCTCGCGAATCGATCTCTGCGATGCGCAAGAACGTGACCGCCAAATGTTATGGTGGTGACGTCTCCCGTAAACGCAAGCTGCTCGAAAAGCAGAAGGAAGGCAAGAAGCGCATGAAGCGCATCGGCTCGGTGGACATCCCACAGGAAGCCTTCATGGCCATCCTCGAAACGGGTGACGAGTAACCTATCGCCCAAGCGAGCATGTTATACCCGTCACATCTCTGTTATGATCAAGTACACAAACTGATTTTTGACAGGATGCAAAGTCACTATGACACCCCCAAAAAAAGCTGTCCCCCCAACCGATAGCGCGGTTGTGCGTGTGTATCATTTGAAAGTATTCTTGCTCAGCGGTCCCATATCCGAATCTTTCCTCAAACAAAACCCAAGCGTGGAACGTACCATTGAGATCTGTTCTGATCAGACACTCGAAGATTTGCATCATGCGATTTTTGTTGCCTTTGATCGTTTTGAAGAACACATGTACGAATTCCAGGTTGGTGGCATGGGGCCACAGGATCCCAATGCCAAACGCTACGCCTTGCCGATGGCTTTGGAATATGAAGCGGACATGGCAACACTGCCCACGAAACACCAGTCTCCCAAACCCGGCACGGTCGATGCGCCACTCGGTTCATTGGGGTTAAAAGAAAATGACGTATTCGGCTATTGGTTTGATTTTGGCGATGACTGGTGGCACCAAATTGAGGTGATGAAAATCAGCTCCCCGCCGGACAAGGGGCCCTACCCGCGCATCACCGAGCGTATCGGGGACAGCCCGCCACAGTACCTTGATTTAGATGCTGATATGGATGCCTACGACGATGATGTCGATCAGGAATGGGACGGCATCAAGCTACTTCCCTACGGTGAAGTCAGGCCATACAATTCGCAACTGCATCTTCAAAAGCTACTGGCCAGGTACGTGGGCGTCGAAAAAGAACGTTTTCTGGATATCGCAACTTTGATCGACGAATGCACAGATGAACATTTGACCGACGAATACAAAATGCTCGGTTATAACCTGCTGGCTCAATTGACCATGATTCCCGAATTCCCATGGCGACAAGGCAAACCCCATAGCTGGGCCGCAGGCATTCTCTATCTCATCGGACAAGCCAATTTCCTGGGTGACCCGGAGTCTGAACCGTACATGAAATCCAGCGACTTGGCCAAGGCTATCGGTATCTCCACCGGCACCATGTATCTCAAGGCGGCTCGAATAAACAATGATATTGAGGTCGGCCCCATGGTTCCACAATGGATTCTACCCAGCCAATTCAATGACCATCCTGTCACCCAGGCTGTGATGCGAATGATGGCCATGAACCATCCGGACATGACCATTCCAGAGGACAACCAACCACGGCTCAATTAATCAGACACCATGTACGACACCAGCCTATCAACGCAACGCAAGTCCCAGACGCTGACAGGCTTCATCGAGAATGGTTGCCGTT
>JBICHS010000156.1:0-7893 GCA_043101135.1 Phycisphaeraceae bacterium JB051 | reverse complement strand
AAGCTCCAGCCGTTTGTTGACCAGTCACGCAAGCATGTTGCGCCCTTGCCGGTCAAGTTGCCCAAACCGATCAGTGACAAGCCGCTGATACTTGATGGCATGTTGATGCCGATCCCGGTGCAGTCAGGCTGGAAACAGATTCATTCCCTGCCGCATTGGTGGTCACGATTTTTCAATGGTGCGGTGGTTTCGGATCAGGTTGGCACGGAGATGACGTTGTCAGTGCGTGGCAGCATGGTCGGTTTGTTATTCCCATTGGACAGCAAAACCGGTGGCACATTTTACGCCAGTCTGGATGGGCAGGATCCGGTGCTCATCGATCAATCCTATCGCGGCGGGTACAGCTCGCGCATCTTCGGCAAGGACATGGTTGCCTGTGAACATCAACTGAAAATCGCCGTCGCCAACCCGATCCACAAAGACGCTGGCACAGTGATGATGGGCTACTTGCTCGTTGCCGGTCACACGGAAAGTCAACAACAGGTCACGGTGTTTGAGCCCCTCGACCTTTCTGCGATGGCCAGTCGTACCTTCCAGCCGCTGCTGGCAAGCCAATGGCAATGGGCAGGGATGTATGGGGGCAGCCAGAAGACCGGTGCTAACGCGACCGCCGATTTGCTGACGCCTTTTGAGCCTGAAACCCAGCCCGGGGCAGTCGTATGGAAAGACAATGCTGGCGAAGGGGAGATTGTGAATTTTGCACCCCTCACCGGCAGCAAAGATCGTGGCGTTTGTTACGCCAGGACAACCGTCACACGCGAAAAAGCTAGCCAAACACTCATGGCTTTGAAGCTCGATTACTTTGCCAGGATATGGATCAACGGTCAATTGGCTCACACCATTGATCGCTCCAGGCATGGCGGGATCGCACCGACTTTGCCGTTCCTTTTGCCTGTGAATTTGAAAGCCGGTGAGAACGAGATTCTCATCAAGGTCCATGCCGGCAGCAACGGCAGCATGTTCGGCATGTATCTCCAATCGCCGTGATCATCAACGTGCTGTTGCGCGATATGCCGTCGGGCTCATCCCGTTTTGTCGCTTAAATGCAGTGGTAAACGCAAAGGCATTGTCATAGCCAACCGCATGAGCGATCTGCTCAATGAGCATGTCCGTTGTACTCAGCAGGATACCCGCGCGTTGCATTCGCAACTCGGTGACCTGCTGCATCGGTGCGTGCCCCAGTTCCGCTTGGCAGAGGCGCCTCAGATGTTCCGTGCTCAAATCCGCCAACTCGGCTAAGCGGTCATTGTTCCATTTGGAAACCAGGTTCATATCCACCGCCTGCCAGAGTTGCCAAAGCCGACTGGGTTTTTGGTTTGCCACACAGGCACGCTGAATCAGTTGGTCAATGAGTCCCACCCATTGGCGAATAATCACCGAATCGTTGGCACCAATGACTTCATGATGCAGGCACGAAATCGCTGCGTGGATCGGCTGGACCTGTAATTCAATGAGTTGTGGTTTGTAGATCGGCAACAAATCCAGCCACGGCGTCTGTTCATACATCACCCAGCAGACATCCCACTTGCCGCGTTTGGGAGCATGATAAGCATGCAGGATATCCACTGGCGTGAGATAGGCATGGTTAGGTGAGCAGGTCTGCCAGTCTTCGTCAATGAGCACTTGCCCATGACCGCTCAGACAGGCCAGGATTTGAAAGACATTGTGATCATCACGCACAAATTTAAATCCGTTCTTTGCCTGCGAGATTCCCATCATGAATATCCCAAACTCGCGCATGACGCTTGCCTGATTGGCAGTCACAATACGTTCAGCCGTGTTTTTGCCAATCGTGTGTGTTTTGCGAAGGTGGTTGTGTGTCTTGCTTATGTTCATTGTTTGGTATCCAGTTTATAAACATGTCGTTTTAATGAACAGAGATAAGTTGTCTGTTTGTCTGAATTGATGAAAATGAGGAAAACAAAAAGGTTAACAAAATGTCCACCAATACACCCCGAGCAGAATATCCCCGCCCGCAAATGGTCCGTAAGGATTGGCTGTGTTTGAACGGCTCCTGGGATTTTGCATTTGATTTTGCTGACACTGGATTAAAGCGAGGGATGCTGGAGCAGGCTTTTGAGAAGACGATCACCGTGCCGTTCTGCCCGGAGTCTGAGTTGTCTGGGATCGGTTATATCGACTTTATGAACGCGGTGTGGTATCGCAAGCATGTGACGATTCCTGAGGATTGGCAGGGCCAGCGTTTGCTGCTGCATTTTCAGGCTGTGGATGACGAGACAACGGTATGGGTCAACGGCAAGCAGGTCGGCAGACATCATGGTGGTTGGACACCCTTTACCTGCGATATCACCGACGCCGAGGGTGATGCGTTGACGGCTGAGATTGTCGTGCGTGCTCGTGATGATCGCAGTGATAAACCGCAAGGCAAGCAGTCCATTCGTTATGAGAACTTTAGATGTCTCTACACGCGGACCACCGGCATCTGGCAAACGGTTTGGATGGAGCCGGTCCCCAAAGCCGCATCACTTAATCGCCCGCGGATCACGCCCAATTGTGCCCAAAGCCGATTTGAGATTGAGCAACCTATTGATGGCAATTTTGCAACATTGCAGTTGCGCATCATCGTCTCAGATAAACAGGGCGAAGTGGCTACAGTACAAAAAACACTGAAAAACATGATGGTTCCGCGTGTCGAAGTCGCCATCCCCGAAGATCGACTGCGCCACTGGTCAATGGACGATCCACATCTCTACGATCTGACAATCCAACTGCTCGATGCGGATGACAACGTGATTGACACCGTTGAAAGCTATGCAGGTATGCGCAGCATCAGCATTGATGGCAAAGCGATTTTGATTAACGGCAAGCGCGTCTTCCAACGTCTTGTTCTGGATCAAGGTTACTATCCTGATGGCATTATGACAGCACCTTCGGATCAGGCTTTGATTGATGATATTCAGCTGAGCCTGGATGCTGGTTTTAATGGCGCTCGTCTGCATCAAAAGGTGTTTGAAGAACGTTTTCTTTATCATGCCGACCGCATGGGCTATCTGGTCTGGGGTGAGTTTGGGGATTGGGGTTATGGTCGCTATGACGGGCAGCGTCAGCCGCATGATGCGTTCACCAGCACATGGGTGACTCAGTGGCTTGAAGCCGTTGCGCGTGACTATTCGCATCCATCCATCATTGGTTGGTGCCCACTCAACGAAACGGCAGCACCGATGGATGACCAGATTCACAACCTTGATGATGTGACACATGCGATGTACTACGCGACCAAACTCGCTGACCCCACGCGTCCTGTTCTGGACACCTCGGGCTATTCGCATCGCGTGGTCGGTGCGGATGTCTATGACAGTCATGACTATGAGCAGGATCCCGGCAAGCTTCAAGAGAATCAGGCTGGTTTGGCGGAGAATAAGCCGTTTATCAATGGCTCGGATCAGCCGGACCCATGGTCGATTGCCTATGCCGGCCAACCGTTTTTCGTCAGTGAGTTCGGCGGTATCTGGTGGAACCCCAAGGCTGCTGCAACGGATGATTCATGGGGCTACGGTCAGCGTCCCAAGACGATTGATGAGTTCTACGAACGCTTTGAAGGTCTGTGCACGGTTCTGCTGCAAAATCCGGATATGTTCGGCTACTGCTACACGCAGCTAACCGATGTGTTTCAGGAGCAAAACGGGATTTACTATTTCAACCGTGACGCAAAATTCGACATGAAGCGAATCTTTGATATTCAACAGCAGGTAGCTGCTATCGAGAAGCTGTGAAGTTGGTAAAATCGGCAGGCAAGGTTTATCCAAACGTGGATGATCCGAGGAACTTTGTCAGCTTATTTGATTGCTCAACCATGACTGAAAAACCCGATCCGTTTGCCGGCTATGACCGTGAAGATTTCCAACTTGAAGGTATCGATTGCATTCTCGTAAAGCCCAAAACGGCTGCAGCAGGGAACCCGTGGATTTGGCGGGCTCGTTTCTGGGGCGCCTGGCCGGCCACGGAACTGGCGCTATTGGAAAAAGGCTTTCACGTTGCTTTTATCAATGTTGCTGACCTGTTTGGTTCCCCCAAGGCGATCGCGCGGTTTGATCTGCTTTACAACCATCTGACCACCGAACGCGGCTTGTCGACCAAGCCAGCATTGATGGGCTTTAGCCGTGGTGGTTTGATCATCTACAACTGGGCTGCAAAGAACACGGACAAAGTCAGCTGCCTCTATGCTGATGCGCCGGTGTTGGATGTGAAGAGTTGGCCCGCTGGGGTAGGCAAGGGGCATGGCAATCCGGATTGCTGGGAGAAGTGTCAACAGGCTTACGAGATGACTGAGCAGCAGATGATGCAATGGGACGGCAATCCCAAGGATCACATCGATACGCTGGTCAAAGCAGGCATTCCCGTGATTCATGTCTGTGGTGACATGGATGAATCTGTGCCGTTCGATGAAAACAGTGAGCCGTTTATCAAAGCCTATCGCCAGCAGGGCGGCATCGCTGAACTCATCGTCAAAGAGGGCGTCGGCCATCACCCGCATTGCCTGGAAGACCCAACGCCGATGGTCGATTTTATTCTCAAGTACACGGTCGGCTGAGTGATTACCATCGGATGATGGGCAGTGATTCGCCCAACAGCTTGAGCACTTTGTCATATTCGTTGATGCTGATGACCTTGTCGCCACCCATGCGGACAAGCACCATTTCCCATTGGGGGATGATGATGCAGATGTTGTTGAGATTGCCCTGTGCTGCGAATGTCCGCGCCGGAGCTGAGGGCCATTTACGTTGGCCGGTGTGTTCAATGCCGTTGACCCACCAGTTCAAACCGTAGCAGCCGGGAAGGACGGTGTACCACGCGCCGTCCTTGTGCGGGGGCATGTCCGAAGGGACACGCGGCGTGGTCGCATAGTCGATGTAACGCTTGCTGATGAGTTGCTTGCCCGACCACTTGCCATCATTTGCATACAACCAACCGAAGCGCGCCATCTGGTATGCGTTCATCTGAAGACCCGATGATGTGAACCCCGAGCCACCGTTGATCGTGATCCCATCAATGGGGCCAAAGTCCTTCCAGCGGTATTGATCGCGATCCATCCCGATCGGATCACCGATGCGTGCTTGAAACAAACTGTCCAGAGACTGACCTGCGATATGCGATAAGGCCAACGCCAGGACATCGGATTGCCCTGAGTAATGCATCGCTGTCCCCACGGGGTACATCGGTCTTGCAGGCGTGAAGGGTTGGCCTTTGATGTTGGCAAAACCACTGGTAAACGTGGCTAAATTCTCCAGTGTGACGTCCGGGTATTTTTCCTTGAACTCCGGTAAAACATCAGCAAGCAACGTCTCTGGCGTGCATTTGCCATCGTCCCACAACAGACCAAGACACGTGCTCATATAGGACTTGGTGCATGACCAGATGTGTGTTACTGTCTGCGCATCATCACCTTCCCAGACGACTTTGCCTTTGTAAATCAGGACCGCACGTGAATTGCCAAGCTCATTGCAGACTTCATCAAGCTTGGCCATTGCAGCGTCCACCTTGGCGGAGTCCAGCCCCATGTCCTGTGGCGTTGCGTGATGCCAGTCTCCCGCAGGATAGGTGACAGGTGTTGATGTCAGGGGGATGATTGTGTTGTTGGTGCTGCAACCGGTGATGCTTACCACCACAAAGAGCATTGAAAGAATCATCAAACGAATAGGCATGGTTAAACGCATCACGATCTCCGCTGAATGGAATCAGGAAGCTATCAGGTTAGTGGATTTATGCAGTGATGAAAAATCTCGCGCGCGATTCGGTTGATGATACGTGATGGTTAGAGCAGTTCAGGAATTAAACTCCATGCCGTCTTAGATTTCGTCATTCCCGCGCAGGCGGGAATCCAGTGGCATGCAGTTGAAAATTGCAATTTTCACTGGACTCCCGCCTGCGCGGGAGTGACAGAAGATGCAGATTAATTCGTTGAACTGCTCGGACGCAGCGGCTCCTGGCGATCGGATGTATCCAGTGCAGCAAATGATTCGGCGCCCTTCTTGGTGACACAATGTGCATAGCCTGGCCCAAGTGCATCAACCAAGTCCTGTGTTGGGGCAGGGTCCTGATACAGCAAACCAAAGTCCGGCTCATCGGCCGGTAGGGCGTGGCCTTTATACGCGGTCCATTGATTGCTGGTGACGATGAGCTGTTGATCATCACCTTCGGCCATGCGTTTGATGAGTCTTGCTTTGAGCGCTGCAAGAACATCTGCATAGTCAGGATTGGCAGATTCGTCCTGTTTTTCCAGTGGATCGCGTTCTAAGTCAAATAGCCATTCACGTTGATCCGCAGCACTGAAGAGGTACTTGTGTGTTGCTGTGCTGATCATGTACAAGCCATAGGAGCCGGTCTGGAATTGGCTGAAGGTTGCATCACGGTCAGTGTTGTTGCCAGCGATTTGCTGCAGGGGTAAACCTTCATTGCAAGCGGTGGTTTGCTCGCATTCTGCGTGACTCAAGAATGTGGGATAAATGTCGAGCAAGCTCACCGGCGTGTTGCATTGCGCGTTGGCTGTGAAGTTCCTGGGATACCGCACAACCAACGGCACACGGCAGGCGGCGTCGAGCATGCAGCGTTTACCCACGCAACCATAATCGCCAAGCAATTCGCCATGATCCGCGGAGAGCAGAATCAACGTGTTGTCGATTTCATCACCCAACGCTTCAATGATCCGACCCATGTGGTAGTCGATGAAACTGATGCAGCTGTAGTAGGCTGCCTTCATGGTTCGCATCAGTAAAGCATCGTAACCCGCATCGCGATACTTGTATCGATTCTGTGCGTGGTTCCAATAGGCCTGCAGCTTTTCCATCCCATCAAACCTTAGCGGCTCGGGCATTTCCGAGGTGCGATAGAGTTTGTTCCATGGCGTGGGGGATTCAAACGGGGGGTGCGGTTTGATGAAACTCGACCACAGAAAGAACGGGCGATCGGTGTCACGGTTGTTTAAAAAGTCAATGCTGCGATCCGCGGTCCATGCCGTGTTATGCAGCTTGGCAGGGAGCTGGGATGGCTGCGGGATGTAGTAATACTCACTGCGAATGCCATGCGGTTCATGGACGTGCCCATAATCATTTTCCTTGAGGAATGCACGATACGCGTCAGCTGGCCCTGCACCTTCCTCGGAGATGTCACGTGACTCAAAGCCCCACATGCGTGATGCATCGGGCGTGAAATGCATCTTGCCTACGCCGTGAGTCTGATAGCCTGCTGCCGTGAGATGATCCATGAAGCTGGGAATATCCTGTCGCATCTTCATGTTGTCATTGCAACCATTTTGATGCGGTGGCATGCCGGTCACCAAAGCGCATCTCGCTGAGACACACACTGGCGAAGGCGTGTAGGCACGCGTGAAAGTCGTCCCCTCACGGACCAACCGATCCATCGTCGGTGTCTTGATGATGTCGTTGCCTAACGCTGCAATCGTGTCATAACGTTGCTGGTCGGTAAACAGAAACAGGATGTTGGGGCGTTTATTCATGATGCATCATGCTAGTCCACCCATTGGCCAAGTCAAGATTTTCAGATAAGCGCTTATTTTGTGATATTTTGTTTTATTGTCTGTTGTGTGTCTGTAATTTTGGCTGACACGCCTTTTGGATTTGTAATAATTTGCGCTTGTTGAAGCAGTTGGGCATGCTTTTTTGCTTGCGAAGTCAGTACTTAAAAGTTCGTGCAATCACATTTTTTTCTGATTGCGTGGTTGGTCAATCGATTTTTCTGACTTTGTAAATCTGCAATTGGCCGGTGACTGCCTTGTTGCTTTGCCATTGTAGTACACCATCAGCTTCGACGGTGATCATCCCCAGCGATTGCTCTTGGCGATGGATTTGCGTCAACTCATAGCGACCGGGAGCGAGGTTCGTGAGTTGGACATTGGTTTGCGCTTCACCCCATTTT
>JBICHS010000155.1:0-9304 GCA_043101135.1 Phycisphaeraceae bacterium JB051 | reverse complement strand
ATCGATGCAAAATAATTCTAAGCCATCTTTCAGGGGTGATTGCATCGATTTTGTCCATAAACTCTGCTTTAAGTGCGTCCTCATGCGCTTGGGCGACTTGTTTGTGAATCGATATAAAATACCAATCAGGACCCTGAATTTCTCTGGTGATCGAGCGCGGTATCTCTGTTTGATCCCTTTTTACAATCTGGCATTGCTTCATACCAGCCTTGATGTTGGCCGCGTGCCCAGTTGATGTGTTGGCATGTATCTGCACGTAAAGGCATGCCTGTTTCTGGCATCGGCTTTGTCGACATCACGCAATCAAGCAATGTCTTGAATCGACATAGAACGCTGCAGGGCACGTCGGCTTTGCAGTGATCGCTTATCCATTGTGCCCACCTGCATGCAAGGTGCAGTGAGCACGCATGTCCACAGGAGGTTGTCATGTTCGAGCGATTGACACGGGGGTACGGGATTGGATTGTTTGGTTGTGTCTTAATGCTGCTTGCGCTTTCTGTTCAGGCACAGTCGGTACACGTGGTTCCCACGGTCTTCTCAGATGCGGTGACTGACCTGAGCCACTGGACCAGCGTCGATGGCGGATCACCTCAACTGGTCACCAGTGATGCCAATGTTGGCCATGTTCCATACATGACACTGAACAACGGTTTGGCGTACACATCACTTGAGCATCCCATTACCCAATCCTTCGAACTCACCGTTCGGCTGCGTCATACGACTTACCAACGTGGCTTGTGGATCGGCATCTTCGATGACGCCGGCAAGCAGGGGTATGCTGCCCACTGGGACTCAAGCTCTTCGACAGCCTACAGCGGTCAGGGATATGTCAATATCCGCAAGTTCGATCTGGCTTCAGAGATTGCAGCATGGAATCAAACCAGCACGATCATCTCCTCCAACGCAGGCAGTGGTCATGTCGTCACCGACTCAACCTTTGCAGTCTTTTCACTGAGTTGGGATGCTACCAGTCATGAGCTGACGCTTCGTGTTGATGGGCAAGTCAAGTTGACCTGTAACGATGTGAGCTTTGACAGCTTCTCCAGAATCTACCTCAAAGGTAACGGCCTGTGTTACTACGATGACATCCAGCTCAAATCCGGTTTCGAACCTGCCTTGCGATGCACTGTCCCGCGACTTATTGAAGAGGACATGTCGGATTTGGACAATTGGCAGAATATTAACGGCGGCAACCCGCAACTGATCACCACGGATGCCAACGTCCCGCATGTGCCATACATGAAACTCAACAACGGCCTGGTGATGTCCAAGCTCAATTTCCCGCTTCAGCAGAATTTCGATCTAACCGTTCGTCTGCGACATACCACCTATCAACGTGGTCTGTGGATCGGCATGTTCGATGCAGAGGGTAAGAACGGTTACGCTGCCCATTGGGATTCCAGTTCGTCGACTGCCTACAACGGGCAAGGCTATTTGAACATCCGCAAATTCAATCTCACATCAGAGATCGCTTCGTGGAACCAGAGCAGCAGCATCATTTCAGGCAATGCAGCCAGCGGTCACGTCATCACCGATGCCCGTTTCGTGCTCATGAGTCTGAAGTGGGATCACCGCTTGGGAACGTTGACCCTCAGTATCGACGGGCAGGTTAAACTCACCTGTGAAAACACCGATGTTTCCAGCTTCTCACGCGTGTATCTCAAAGCCAATGACAACTGCTATTTTGACGACGTCACACTGACCACCGGTCGGGATTCGGATAACGTGCTCGTTCATGAGATGTTCAACCAGGGCGGACTCGCGCATGACGGCACGATCGACACCATGCCACTGACATCACCGTGGACAGTCGAGAACGGCACAGTGCAACAGGTCGTCGATGGCGATGATCGCATCGTCACGTTCTCAGGTGATAAGTCCCGCGCAGCCATGCCCATGCCTGAGATTGGTACACCCGAAGACTACAGCAAACTCATCGTCGGTTTTGACATCAAACGCACCAATGCGTCAGGCAATGGTGGTGGTGTCTTCTTGCTTGATGAACACGGCCAAGGCTACGGCTTTTTCGTTGAACTTGCAGCAGACAGCTACAACCGTACCACGCTCAAGTGTGTTCAGACTTTCGACAATGCTCAGAGTTATTCCGTGTTGGCTTATAAAACATGGTCCGGCGTCACAGGAACTGACATGCATCACGTCTCCTTTACCTGCGATCGTAATACTGGCGATGTCTCAGCCATCATTGATCGCACCGCACCGCAGACATTGGCAACAGGTTTACTTCCCGATGAACTGGGACTCGCGACCAAACTCATGCTCTTTAACCAGTACTCCAACACCATTCGCATGGACAACCTCACGGTGATCCGCATCCCCTCGGATCATCTCAATGCGTTGGACTATGGCGTACTGGCTGATGGGCATGCTGCGAATCCAACGGATAATACTGCAGCATTTGAAGACGCCATCGATGATGCAATCGATCTGGATTTACCGCTGTACATTCCCGCGGGTGTCTATGGCTATTGGAGTATGCTCACCATGGACAGCATGGATGTGATCGGAGCTGGCGCGACCACCGTCATGTCCTCGGGCAACCAGACTTCAAGCGTCCTGCAAATCACTGGTGATGCACCCAGTATTGTCGGGATCAACATGCAAGGTGTCGGCACGCAACGTTTCTCTTACCCGCAGGCCAACGGCATATGGTCCTACCAGGCGACTGACTTTATCATCTCTGCTTGTCAGGTCCACGGGCCCGGTGGCGCAGGCATCTTCATTCACAATAACAATGTCGATGGCATTGTCTGTGGCAACGACGTTGATTCATCATGGGCTGACGCCATTCATCACACCGGCACGACCTCCTACATCCAAACCATTGCCAATCAGGTTCACAATCCCGGTGATGATCAAATCGCTGTCGTCAGTTATGGCGACTCATCGATCTGTCATCACATCGAAGCCTTTCACAATGATCTGCACAAACAGACATGGGGACGTGGCATGACCGTCGTCGGTGGCTACACCATCACCTATGCCCGCAACGAGATCGAAAAGGCCATCAGTGCAGCCGTCTACATCGCATCCGAAAGCAGCTACAACACCGACGAATGGTACGACATTGTCATCGCGGAGAATGTCATCCGTGATGCCGTCTGGGCCAATGGTGATAGTGATCCAGAGACCTCAGCCACACATCCTGCCATCCTGCTCTATGGTCGCACCGACTTCCCGGGGCAAGATGCGATCATCAACAATAACCGACTCTACAATGCCTACAATCGTGGCGTGGTCATCGGTTCGCATAGCTACGACATCATTCTCAAGGACAACTACTTTGAAGGTGTCACCAGCACCGCCATCTACACCAACGGCACAAGCGACGCTCAGATTCTGGACAACACCTTCAACGAGATCGGTAGCTACGGGATGTTCATCGACAATGCCACCCAAGGCAACATGCTCATTGCTGGCAATCAACTCACCAACATCAATGCCAACAACACCACAACCTACATCGACGTTATCAACGTCCGCACAGGCTCCGCATTAACGACAATCGAAATCTCGGACAATAACTACGACAACCCCGCTGGCTACATCATGGAACGCTACATCGAAAACCATTTACCTGCTGCACAAAGCACCTTGATCAACAACACAACCTCCACCAGCGAACCCATCTGGCAGGCACCGTGAGGCTATTTTTTTTTCATTGCTTTGAGTAATACGAAACACAAGCCGCCAGATGAGATCGTAGATCGAATCTGACGGGTTCGAAAAGATCTGACACCTTTGAGAACCCGTCAGATTCACTTCGTTCATCTGGCGGCTTGTCGTTTGATTTGTTGATTCAAATTACACCCTGGCTGCACGTTGTCGCAGGGCGTGGTCGGCAAGCACAATCGCGATCATGGCTTCACCCATTGGGGCAAAACGCGGTAGCAGGCATGGATCATGGCGGCCCTTGGTGGCGATGGTGGTTTGCTCGCCATTGCGGGTGACGGTGTCCTGTTCGCGGGAAAGGCTGCTGGTGGGTTTGATGGCGCAACGGAGCACGATCGGCATGCCGGAGCTGATGCCACCGAGCATGCCACCGTGATGGTTGGTGTCGGTGGTGATGGTATCCCCATTGATGCGGAAGATATCGTTGTTCTCGGTGCCACGCATGGTCGCACAGCCAAAACCAACGCCATACTCCACGCCCAACACTGCAGGCAATGTGAACATGGCTTTACCCAGATCCGCTTTGAGTTTGTCGAAGACAGGTTCGCCCCAGCCAGCGGGGACATTGGTTGCAACCAGTTCACTGACGCCGCCGATGGAGTCCTGATCTTTGCGGACTTCGTCGATCAACGCAATCATTTGCTCTGCCTTGACGGGGTCAGGGCAGCGGACGATGTTGGCTTCGACCTGTTCCATGGTGATGGCTTCGGGATGCGGGATGTCCGCGATGATGTTGCCAACCTGCTTGACATAGCCAATGATGGAGATGTCATGCAACTCTGCCAGCAGCTTTTTGGCCACGGCACCTGCTGCGACACGGACATTCGTCTCGCGGGCACTGGAACGCCCACCGCCACGGTAATCACGTGTGCCGTACTTGGCATCGAACGTGTAGTCCGCATGGCCGGGGCGGTACTTGTTCATGATGTTGGAATAGTCTTTGGAGCGCTGGTCCTGATTGCGGATGAGGATGGCGATCGACGTGCCGGTGGTTTGGCCGTCAAAGACACCAGAGAGAATCTCAGGCGTGTCGGCTTCCTGACGTTGGGTGACGATCTTGGATTGACCGGGTCGCCGTCGATCCAGGTCCGGCAGCAGGTCATCGACACTCAAGGGCAGACCTGCCGGGACACCATCAATAATAACCACGTTACCACCGCCATGACTTTCGCCAGCCGTGGTGATCCGAAACGCTTGACCAAATGAATTTCCTGCCATCGGAGCAATGTACTCGGTTCGTTGATGAGTTACAAACTGGGAGAATGACGATTGGCTTAAACCGCTTGCGGTTTAGCGTGTCTTGGTGAGATTCAAAGGATGTTGATTGGTCAACGTGCGCGTCGCGCTAAACCGCAAGCGGTTTAAATTCGAAGTCACATATTCGAAATTCATCAAGGCGTATCAAACGGATCGCGGCGTTTGGCCAGGTTGTTCTGTTCTTCAACCACCGACTGAACACGAGCCAGCAGCAGGGCGGCTTCGAGTTGTAAATCCAAGCCTTCCTTGACGAGCTTGTCGGGCTTGGGGCCTTGGCCATCTTCACGAACCACGTCGACTTCACGGCGATACTCGATGGCATCGGCAACTTCCTGGTCGGTCATTTTCACAGCCACATCCGGGTCAACACCCCATTGATGCGTCCCGGGTTCACGGTGAATGATGCGGCCCAGGGGAAGTTTGTAATGCAGCGTGGTGATTTTCATCTGAGCGCGATTGCCGAGCATGGGATAGACATCCTGAACCGAACCTTTGCCGAAACTGCGTGAGCCCACGAGGATGCCGGATTGGTGATCCTGCAGAGCACCTGCGACGATTTCTGCTGCCGATGCCGAGCCTTGATTGATCAGGACGACCAGTGGGATACGCGGGTAGTGCGCCAAGTGTGCCTTGGCAGGGTAAAGGCTGGTGGTTTTATTCGAGGCGTCCACCGTGGAGAGCAACGTCCCCTTGGAGACAAAACGGTTAGCCAGATCGACACTGCGACGCATCAGCCCGCCGGGGTTAAAGCGAAGGTCGAGAATCAGGCCGTTGATGCCGTGCTCAGATTCCATTTGGTTGATGGCCCGGTCAAAGTCGGCTGGTGTTCTGGGAATGAACTGGGAGACACGGATATAGCCGATCTTGTTTTCACGGTCGATGTAATAGTCCCAACCGGTCGCGGTCTTTGGAGCACGTTCCCAGCCACGGACGGAGTGAATCTGAATCTTCGAGCGTTGCAGGTCAAAGGAGAGTAATTCCTTTTCGCCCTTGCGTTGTACGCCGAGTGTGACATGTGAGCCTGCGGGGCCGGTGATTTCCTTGACCGCCCAGTCGAGCGTCCAGTTGGTGGTTGCCTGCCCGTTGACGAGTTTGATGATATCGCCGGGCTTGATGCCTGCATGATGAGCGGGAGAATCAGGCAGCGGGCTGACCACGGTCAGTTGGTTGTTGGTCAATGCAATCTGCACACCGACGCCAAAAAACATGCCACTGGTCGAGCGGTTGAATTGGTCGACTTCGTACGGCCAGATCACTGCAGAGAATGGGTCAAGCCGGCTCATTGCCCCTTCGGTCAATTCGTAAATGATCACTTCCTGAGGTAGCTTCAACGTCTTTTCATTCTGATCAAAGACACGCTGCAACGTCGTAGCGACATCGGCATTGGTCATGCGATCGCGACGTTGACGCAGGTTGTTCTGAACGATTGACAGGTAGCTGACAAAGTCGTTGTGCTTGGCCTGATCGGTCAAGACCGGGAACGCTTCTTCGAGGCCTGGCGTGAGGACGGTTGCTTTGAGTGACTTGACGGCTGAGAGCATCAGTTCACGATAACCCACGCCTGAATAATGCTGCATAGCACTGTTACGCAGCGCGCTGGTGAGAATCGGCAGGTTCACATCCGTTAGCCGTTTCTCCCATGTCTCAGCCTCCAATGCCACCGGCGGGGCTTCGGTTGCATCTCCAGCACTCTGGGCGCGGAGCTTGTACAACTGCGCGATTTTCTTGGGAGCATACAGTGAAATCACACGCACACGCTGGTTGATCCGGTCAATGTGCGTCTTGTAACGCGGGACCGGTTCAAAGAGCATCTCCAGCTTACGGTAAAGACTCAACGCGGTGAGCCAGTTGCCTTCCAGTTCGGTTTTGCCTGCATGTGTTTCGGCTTCGGTGACCAGCTTCTGGATATCACGCTGCTCAAGAAACTTTTCCGGTTCCTTGACCTGACTCTGTGCTTCGATGGCATGAATTAACGCATCTTCCACACGACCAATCGCCAGGGCGGCATGCATCTTTTTCATCGCCTTGGTCAACTCAGATTGACGCTTGGCAACATATTGCTGTTCGTGATCCTGATAGGTTTTGAGCTCAGCCAGAAGGCTTTGGAGTTCAGGATGAGCCTGGAGGGTTCGATCCTGTTCAAGCGAGAGACGAATGGTATCAAAGTCGCCACGATAAGCAGCGTTGAGCCAATCATTTCGCGGTTGAGCATAGGTCGTGCTGCAGATAAGCAGCAATGTGATCATTGTCAGTCGGCCAATGGAACGGAATGTTGAAAGGGCGGCCGGACAAAACGATTTGAACCACATCATAGACTCGATCCCTTGGCTTGCAGCGGACAAAGAACTCAGACAGCAATACATACCCATGAGCTGAGGCAGCGTTGCATCAAGATGTGATTGACACCTGCCGTTTAGGCGGATTCCTTACGAGCGACACGCAGTTTTTCCAACGGCGTGTTCTCTTCAATGGCTTTGGCGTCCATCACATATTTTGTATTGCTGTTCTGCATGTCCGGCAGATCATACATGCGGTCAAGCATGACCTCTTCCATCACGCTACGCAGGGCACGGGCGCCCGTGTTACGGTTGATGGCGCGTTCAGCGAGCAATTCCAGAGCATCCTGCGTGTATTCGAGTTCGGCATCTTCCATGGAGAAGAAGTGCTGATACTGACGAACCAGGGCGTTCTTGGGTTGCGTGAGGATCATCACCAGCGTTTCAATGTCCAGCGGATCAAGCGATGTGATGATGGGCAGACGGCCGATGAGTTCGGGGATCATGCCGTACTCAGAGAGGTCTTCAGGGGTCACCTGGCTAAGCAGATAACCGACTTCTTCGTTGTGTTCATCTTCGTGAGCCTGTTCGGATGCAAAGCCGATGGCAGACTGACCGATGCGACGTTCCACGACATCCGTCAAACCGACGAACGTGCCGGCACAGATGAAGAGGATGTTGGTGGTGTCGATTTGAATGTACTGTTGTTCAGGATGCTTGCGGCCACCCTGCGGGGGGACATTGGCGGTGGTGCCTTCGAGCATCTTGAGCAGGGCTTGCTGCACACCTTCGCCGGAGACGTCACGGGTGATTGAGACGTTCTGGCTGGTCTTGCCGATCTTGTCGATTTCGTCGATGTAAATGATGCCACGCTGCGCTGCTTCGACATCGTAGTCCGCAGCCTGCAGCAGTTTGAGCAGCAGGTTTTCCACGTCTTCACCGACATAGCCGGCTTCGGTTAACGTGGTGGCGTCACCGATGGCAAAGGGGACGTTGAGCGTACGAGCCAATGAACGGGCCAAAAGTGTTTTACCACAACCGGTCGGACCCAGCAGAAGCACATTGGACTTGTCCAACTCGACGCCGGTGTCCTTGTTTTCCGCAGCGGTCAAACGCTTGTAGTGGTTATGCACAGCCACGGAAAGAGCACGCTTGGCGCTACGCTGACCGACGACATATTCATCCAGGAATTCGGTGATCTGGCGGGGGCTTGGGATTTCATCGAAGGTGGTACGACCGGTGGAAACACGACGGCGTTCCTGCTTGAAGATGTTCTGGCACAGATCCACGCAATTGGCGCAGATGTAAACATCGTTGGGGCCTTCGACCATGGGGCCGACTTCGCGGCTGGTCTTGCCACAAAATGAGCACGTGGTCACGCGACGGCCTTGAAAACCGCTTTCGCCTGATTTGCTGCCACTTCCGCCTTTACCAGATTTACCGTTCGTCATGAAATTCGTCCCAAATGTTTGTTGCCCTGATTCATCAGAACCTTACGTGTTCGTCTGGATCGCGGACATAAACGCTGTACCTGATATCATTAGATCGACCATTCGCACATCGTGCTTAAGACCGACGGGGGATAACCTGTACTTGTTACTATTGTATGATCAATCGGCTTATCATAACACAAATAATCCTCCCAGAAGGACCGATAGCCATGATTTGTGTGGGATTCACAGGAATGATTTTGAGCCGATTGAGGTTATTCAGACGTGAAACTTAATCTTCAGCCGAAGAGGAGTTGAGCATTTGAAGTCCCTGGGCAACCAGAACGCGCTTGGCTGACTCATATTCCTCGTCAGAAATCGAGCCATTGTCTTTGAGTTCCCGCAGTTGCGAGATGCTGAAAAAGTCACCAGTGGTGTTGTCCGCAGTCACATCCAGCAGCCAGGCGCGGAGTTTGATGGCAATGAACACCAGAATAATCACGCCTGCTGCGATCAAGGCAGAATACAGAAAAATATCGAACATCGGTGATGCGTAGGAGCCACTGCGACGTGCCGAAGCCAACACCAACGGATAGCCCGGGGAAGTGATCTTGCCCAGCATCGTTGGGATGGCTCCCAGACAGGATGTCA
>JBICHS010000154.1:0-5023 GCA_043101135.1 Phycisphaeraceae bacterium JB051 | reverse complement strand
ACGTTCACCGCCGACAGCGGACATCAGCTTGCCATCGGGATCATAGGTCAGCAGGCCATCGATCGTCTGGGCAAAGACAACCACAGCACCATCACCACGGACACACACGCCATGTGTTCGGCCGTTTTCCTTTGCCTGGGGCCTGTCAGGCAGAGTCGCCCAGTGTTCATGCCATTGATAGTTTTCAGCAACGAAAGCGGGAGATTCGTTCATCGTGATCTTTCAAAACAGGTCTGGTTTTCATGAGGATTGCTTGTGTTCACTTTAGCCGCCCCCCTGAGCCTTGACCAGTTTTTCGGCTGCAAAATGGGACTTTATGCCAAGGTTGATCGCTTCCAAAAATTAATCGCCATCATTTGGATGCTTTGCTCATTGCTGTACAAACTGAAATTCTGTGGCATTGCATTGACGTTTGCAGACTCCACCGGGCTGGGGCTGCTCGGGGCAATGGAAAGTGAAGATGAATGATTTGAACAGTATTAATTGCTGTAAGAACTTGGAATCTTGTCTTTGTATTCTTCGCCGCAGGGTCCACCTGCCTGACTCGCTTCGTATGTCAGTTCACTGCCATCAAAGCCAACCACGGGGAAGTAAAACTTGCTGACACACTTGCTGGTCCTGGGCATGTAGTGACAGATAAACGAGCGACGCCAAAGCGTCTTGGAGCGGTTCATACCTGAGCCGTGAATGATCTGACCGTTGAAAAATAAAACATCACCGGGCTGCATCACCGTTGGGACTGCTTTCATGCCTTTGGGGACATCGACAAGATGCGTGGTGAAGCTCTGGGATTCATCTGAAAGTGAGGGACATTGTGTATCCATGGTGTGCGAACCGGGGACCACATACAGACCGCCATTTTCAGGCGTCACCGGGTCGATCGCGGTCCATGCTGCATGACAGGTGTTGGGCTCGACCTGCAGATAGATGTTGTCCTGATGCAAAGCTTGTCCCTTGGCACCACAGGGCTTGTAGTAATACATGCTCTGACAGGCGACCGGCTGATCACCGGTGAGTTGCAAAAGCACATCATGCACTCGCGGTTGAAGCATCATCTGGCGTGGTAAATCCAGGTGACGATGTGGGTGAATGTAACGCGGATAACGCTTGAGAATATCACCGGGATGTCGCGCATCCTGCTCTTTGGCGTCATACGCTTTGGCGTCAAGTAAAGGCTGCCAGCCGGGAACCGCTTGGCCCTTGTCGGCAATCTCCTGCATGGTTAGTTTGAGTTGCTGAATTTGATGAGCCTCAAAAAGGTTGCGAATGATCAGGAAACCATCCGACTCCCATTGGGCGATTTGTTCGGTTGAGAGTTTGAAGTTTGCGATTAACGGCTGAGTCATAGCGGGTTCTCCAGGTTCAAAAACATTGGTGTCATGAGGTTGTCAAACTTTAGCTGCGTTATGAAAAAAACCAATAGACAGACCGACCGTACTAATGGACAATCTTGCCATGCCAAGCAAAAGACTTTCACCAACGGATACCATTGCCCGAATGCTGCAGGTTCACTCGGTGGGCCACTTCTCTGATCAGCCCGATCATCTGGCATCACGCAGCAAAGCAACGGACTACCTGATCATCTGGGTGGTCGGTGGCAAGGGCTTTGCCAAGACACGATCCACACGCGTCGAAGCTGCTGCGGGTCACTTACTCAACTTTCGCCCGCATAAACGACACGCCTATGGGAGTTCTGCCCAACAGCCTTGGGATATTCACTGGGTTCATTTTGGGGGACAACGCGCATCTGAGTACATGGATGCCATCACAGAATATGGTGAGCTTCAGGCTTTTCTTGGACATGACGAATCACTGCTGACACAATTTGAAGACCTGCAGGCCGCTGCCATGGGGCTTGAACACGCTCACCGTGACACGCCAAAAAACCTAGACATTCTTACCGGTCAAATGCTCGCAGGACTACTCGGGCGAATCATACACCTGCTAAGACAACGAGCAACCGAGCGACATATTGAATCCACTGATCAACTCAATATCACGGCTGTGCGCAAGTATATCCATCAACATCTCACTGAAAACATCACACTTGAGATGTTGGCCCAGGCGCATCACCTGTCGGTTACACACTTCTCACGGCTCTTCAGAAAACACTTTGGCAGTAGCCCCATGCATTACATGATCCAACAACGCATGACCCGTGCTGCCACGCTACTGACACAAACCCTCTGCCCCATCCGGCTCGTCGCCCAAGCGGTTGGCTACGAAGACGCGTACTATTTCTCCCGACTTTTCAAGCGCGTCATCGGCATGAGTCCCCGGGATTACCGTCGTGCCAACAGTCATGACGCATGAAGGTCGCAATCGTGAGATGGTCATTGTTTGGCCGTATCGTCGTTGATCCCCTGTTTATCCTTGGAAAAATCCCGACAGCCGCCTTTACCATCCGGTCGGACATGTGGTCGCGTGATATCGTCAATGCCTTTGTATGCGTATGGATCTGTCCCTGCCACCATCACGATATCGCGGAAGTCATGCGTGCTGACGCTTTGCCCTTCTTTGGGTGGCTGCCAGGGTAAGAGTGATTGGGCGGACATGTAATGATTGACCAGCGCTCGACGATAGCCTGCTGTCGCACGATTGGGTAATGAGCGATGCAGCAAATACCCGTTAAACACCACGACACTGCCCGCTTTGACTTGGACAGGTATCGCGTCATCATCGGTATAGGGATAGCCCCCTGATTCACCCGCACAGTCAAAGCGCCGGTCGTCATGCTGATGTTGCGGCCAGAGAATGCCATGCTTATGTGATCCGGGAATGACCCACAAACAGCCGTTCTCCACGGTCGCATCGTCCATGGCAATCCACGCACCGGTTAACGAGCGATCACGCGTTGGGATGTAATACTCATCCTGATGCCAGGCCTGCCCCGGCTTCCCCGAAGCCTTGATAAAGAGCATCGACTGCATGCACTTGACGTCCGGACTGATCACCTGCGACAACGGGCCGACGATGTTGGGATGCTTGATGGCATTGAGCGCGACCGGCGAAATCTTGTGCGGGAAGTGAATGCAAAGATACTGCTGCATCACCTGATCGTCATCTTCACGGGTATGATCCCCCACCGCGCCTTGCAGCAACCCCCGATCACCACGACAAATCGCCACGGCTTCGGATTGCAATTCTGATATTTCATCAGCCTTCAAAGCCTGCTCCAAAACCATGAATCCGTTTTCGTGATAGTCACGAACCTGCTGCGATGTGAGTCGCGTGCTTGTCTGTGTGGCGGTCATCGGGGGTATCCTTCTTATCGATCAATCAACTGAAATATGAGGTGTACACGCTGGAAGTGTGCATCTAGAATACATCACAGAATCATCAATACCATGCACAAAAATACCGTAAGCATATCTGATATCACTATCCTGCAGATGCCCAGAGAGGCTCTGTTTGGACGTGTGGTCTACGAGCCCGGCTCGACATTAGGGCCACGCATCCAGGACGGTCTGCAGCTCGTGGGCATTGAGTCAGGGCGTGCGACGATAGAGGTTGATCAAAAGCGACATGAACTCAAAGCAGGTTGGATGTGTTTGCTGCGCCCGGGACACGACGAATTTTTCCGCTTTGCCCGAAGACATCAAACCCGACACAACTGGTGCACCATGCATTTTCAAAGCACGCCAACGGACTTTGACACCGTCATGAATGACCTGCCGTTTGCCTTGCCGATGACCCCGTTGATGGCGTCGTTGATTGAATCGGGATTACAGGCCCGATCCAATTCACATCAATCCACATCACCCCTTTGCCTGCATCTTGGGCAGAGTTTATTTTACGCGTGGCTTGACGCAATGCAGCAAACGCAAGCGCATCACCCCTATCCGTCAGCCATTGCGTTGGCCAAAGACTACATCGCTCAATTCCACCATCAGCCAATCCTGCTTGAAGATATTGCGGATGCTGCCAACGTCAGTAACAACCATCTGATCCGACTTTTCAAGGATCATCTGGACATCACCCCCAGCCGATACCTTTGGCAATATCGCACACAGCGTGGCGTGGAGTTGCTGTTGCACACAGGCTTACCCATCACACAGATTGCCCAGCGCGTCGGCTTTACAACACCGTTTCACTACTCAAGATGGGTCAAACAAATTCACAACGTCTGCCCCAGACAATTACGTGAACAACACTGGAAACAGACCAACCAACAAGTCACTCGCCCACTCTGATGCGTCAGCCTTTTCACCAACCATGTGGGGTTTCATCGTTTATTGCTCTTGATAGAGGATCGGATTTTTCGGGTCTGCCATGATCTGCCCCACATGCGTGGAAGGCGTCCATGAAGCCCAGTCACTTCGATGCGTCGGCGTCCTGGGGGCGAGTTTCATATCCATGTCCATGTAGATGACAGTGAAAACTTTGCGTGGCATGTCTGTCGTATTCGGGCCCGCACGGTGCAACGTCCAGCCGTAATGAAAAGACAATTCCCCCAAATCGTAAGGCTCATAAACTTCGCGAAGCCCTTCCTGTTTAACGGCATTACCGATGATCTTTACCGACTCATCGCTCATCGCCAGTTCCCGGCCGATTCGTTTGAGATGTGAGCCGGCGGCAAAACTCAACGGCCCCATCTGGATCGGTGTTGCCTGCAATGGAATCCAAACCGTCACACACTTGGCGGAGTCAAACGGCCAATACTGTTCATCTGCATGCCAGGGAGTAAATCCGCCGGCAGGTTCCTTGTAAAGTGCCTGATCATGCCACATGCGAACCCCCCGGACACCAAGCAATTTTGCGGCCACCTGTGCTGCGCGTTTGGAGAATGCAAACGCCTTGGCCTGTTCATCCATCTCCCAGAGATTGCCTACCTGGATAAACGCTTTGCCATACGTGTTGCGTTGATCCAGCGACACGTCCTTGCTGGGGTTATGTGACAGCGTCAGATCCGTGAGAATCGGCGCGTAGTAATCCAACGTCTGAGCATCGTAGAAGGACTTGAGCTTGATAAAGCCGTCCGTACGAAACTGCTGGATTTGTTGTTCAGACAAGTCATACGGCT
>JBICHS010000153.1:0-2654 GCA_043101135.1 Phycisphaeraceae bacterium JB051 | reverse complement strand
TAACCTCAGGGGTGCCTTGTCGAATGATATACACGTGTTGGTTCTTGGGACTAAAGTCCCAGGGCTTTAATGTGCATGTGAAAGTCGGTTGTGAAATATCTTTCGGGAAAAGGCATCACAACCCGATGTCTTCATTCCACAGATCAGGACGATCTGCGATGAAGTCCTTCATCAGTTGTTTGCATTCGTCTGAATCGAGATTGATCAGTTCAACGCCGTGTTGTTTGAAGTGATCTTCTGCGCCCATGAACGTTTCGTTTTCACCGATGATGACCTTGGGGATGCGAAAGAGTAGTGCTGTGCCGGTGCACATGACGCAGGGGCTTAACGTGGAGACGAGGATGAGCTTGTCCCAATCGCGACGACGACCGGCATTGCGGATGCAGTCCACTTCGGCATGGGCGGTGGGGTCACCTGACTGCACACGTTGGTTATGACCACGGGCGACGATGTTGCCATCCGCGTTAGCCAACACACTGCCGATGGGGATGCCACCTTCAGCTAAACCTTGTTTGGCTTGCTTGATCGCTTCGTCGAGTAAGGCTTGGTAATCCATGGTTTATCTCCTGCTAAACCGCAAGCGGTTGAATCATTCGTGTTGGACAACATCGGCAACATATCCTACCGTCTTGCGATGTTCGATTCGATATTGGGACTGGTGATACTATTTGCCGCAGCGTTGGCCGTGATCTGGTTGACCGGTGGTTGGCTGCTGGTTCATGCCATGATGCACCCGGATCGCAAGACCTATGGCGTGGTCCTGGCACGTGATGGCATCACCGATCCCAAAGAGTTGAACCTGCTCGCTGAGGAAGTCACCTTCGGCATGCCTGATCAGACACGTTCACCGGGCTGGATCATCGAAGGGGCTCAGCTGGATGGCCCGACCGTCATCATGACCCACGGCTGGACCAACAGCCGCTATGGATCACTCTACAAAGCCCAACGCTTAGCCCAATGGGCATCACGTGTGGTCGTCTACGACATGCGTGGGCATGGCGATCACACTGCCAAGGTCTGCACGGTTGGGCAACTCGAACCGGCTGACCTTTGCGTCATCATGGATCAGGTCCAACAATCACCCGATGAAAAATTTGTCCTCGTCGGCTCATCGATGGGGGCGGGGATCACGCTACATGCAGCCGTCAACGATCAGCAGCATCACAGCCGTGTGATAGGTGTGATCCTTGATGGTCCGTACCGTTATGCGATGCAGCCCGTTGCCAGTCATTTGCGGCTTAAGCGTATTCCTGCTGAGCCGTTTTGCATGATCGCCAACGCGATGCTTCGGATCATGTTCTGGAATTTCACGCGGTACGATCGAGCTCAACAGGCATCACAACTCAAATGCCCGTTACTCGTTTTGCATGGCTCAGATGATCCCATCTGCCCATCATCCGCAGGGCGGTCCATCGCTGAAGCTGCAACCAATGGCACGTACGTTGAGATCGCCGGCGGGGAGCATGGTGGTTTGCCATTGGTCGATGAGAAGACGTATCACGATGCGATTGACCGGTTTTTGACAACGGTTTGAGACCAATCAGGCAGCGTTGTCGAGATGTTGCTCCAGGCAGTCAATGAAGCGTGCATGGTTGATGGGCTTTGCACAGAAATCATTGCATCCCGCTTCGCGGCATTTGCGTTGATCTTCTTCCATCACACTGGCGGTCAGTGAAATGATCGGATTGGAAAAACCCAACTCGCGGATTCGCATCGTTGCTTCAAAGCCATTGATGATGGGCAGGTGCATGTCCATGAGGATCAGATTAAATGGTGTTTGCTGCTCAATGGATGAACCGACCATGTCGATGGCTTGCTGCCCATTTTCAGCCAATTCCAATTCGATGTCATGCTTTTTGAGTAGATGCTTGATCAGATTCTGGTTGTCGATGCCGTCTTCAACCAGAAGGATTTTGCCTTTGAGTATGGGCAGTTCGTTCGTTGAGTCTGTTTTGGTTGCGATGTTGAATGCTTTGCTGGGACTTGGCTTGAGAGTGACTGATGACTGTTCGCAGGTTCTTGCTTGAAGGACCCATGTAAAGCAACTGCCTTGCCCGGGGGTGCTTTGAACATGGATTTTGCCGTTGAGTTTCTCAGCCAGTTTCTGTGAGATCGCCAGCCCCAATCCTGTGCCACCGAATTTACGCGTGGTGCTGCTGTCGGCTTGCACGAAGGGTTGAAACAGTTGCTTGATTTGCTCTTGATTCATGCCGATGCCGGTGACGCGAATGGCAAAGCTGATCGTGGCATTATCCGTATCCTGCTTGGCATGGACATCAACCGTAACTGAACCTTCCTGTGTGAATTTGATGGCATTACTTACAAGGTTCAGCAGGATCTGTCGGTATCGTGTGGCATCGGTAAGAATCACCGCGGGAACATCCTGATCCATATTGCAATGGAGTTCGATGCATTTTTCCTGGGCTTTGGATTCAAGTAATTGCAACGCCTCCCGTGTTTCGAGCTTGATCTTGGTGGGGATGAATTCAACATCCAGTTGGCCGGCTTCAATCTTGGAGAAGTCGAGAATGTCGTTGATGATCGTTAATAAATGATTGCTGTTTCGATGTACCACCTGCAGGTAATGGTCATGTTCTTCCTTGGGGATTTGCTCGGAACTGAGAATGTCCACGTATCCAAGAATGGCTGTCATC
>JBICHS010000152.1:0-16967 GCA_043101135.1 Phycisphaeraceae bacterium JB051 | reverse complement strand
GCGTTCAGATTCACGCCTTTTCCAGTGCGATGCCCGGGCCGGATGAAGGTCGCGCCAGTTGTGCATTGCATCTTGCATTGAGTTTTGCGCGCATGCCCGGGACACGGGTGTTATTGATTGATATGGATTCATCTTCTCATGGCGCATTGCTTAAGTGCTTTGACGGGAAAGCCGATCTTGGTTTAGCTGACTTTGTGTGTGGTGAGGTGACTTCTCTGGATGCGGTGACGTACCCGACGGACGCCCCTCAGGGAGCCCCGAGCCTTCATGTCATGCCACTGGGCAGGACGTCGATGGGTTCGACACTTTTTGATCAATCGCGACTGGGACAGATGCTTGATCGCTGTCGTGATTTGTATGACCACATTGTCATTAACGCACCGTCTGTGCTCGGTCACAGCGGCTGTACAAGGTTAAGCAAGTTATGCGATGAGATGCTGCTGGCCGTTGCCCTGCGTTTCACGCCGACGGATGAACTGGAGCGAGCAAAGCGGTTGCTTGCAGATCATGACTGTCAGGTTACAGGGGTCGTCCTGACGGAGAGGAAGTGAGAGAGAGGGACTTGGGACTAGCGACTAGGGACTAGGGTTAAGACAACCAGCATGTTGTCGATTGTGAATGTCTTGCACCTAGTCCCTAGTCCCTAATCACTAGTCCCTCTGAAAAGAGGTTTCACGATGTCCACCACGCCCCTGCCTCGCGTATTGATGTTGACCCATCGTCTGCCTTACCCACCTGACCGTGGGGATCGGATTCGCAGCTATCACCTGCTCAAAAAACTCAGCCAACATGCCGACGTTTCGCTGGCATCGATGACTCAAGAGCCGGTGACCGATGAACAGTTGTCGGTGCTTTCATCATTGACCACGGACATGGCCATCGAGCCAGTGCGCGGTATCCCAAGCAAGTTCCGTGCGCTGGGTGCATTGCTCACCCGTCGCGCGATTACGCCTGCGGTCTTCTACGAAAAGCGCATGGCTGACACCATCAAGCAATGGCATGAAGCTCAACCTTTTGACGCGGTGCTTACGTTCTGCTCGGGGATGGTGCGCTATGCACGCCTTGCTGAAGGTGCTCGTCAGATCATGGACCTGGTGGATGTGGATAGCGTCAAGTGGGACAGCTATGCGGTGAATTCCATGCCGCCACGCCGGTGGTTGTATCAGCATGAAGCGACGTATCTCCGCCGAATTGAAGCGGGTGTGTATGACAAGTTTGATGCGATGACGGTTGTTAGTGAACGCGAGTACAAAACCTATCAGCATCACGTTGGTAATAACCCCGGTCTGAAGGTTGTTGGTAACGGCGTGGACCTTGATTTCTTTTCGCCGTTACCCGATGCACAGGGCTCCAAGAAGGTGCTATTTGTGGGTGTGCTCAATTACCGACCCAATGTCGATGCGGTGAAATGGTTTGCCCAAAACGTCATGCCGGTGTTGCGGAAACAATGTGCCGATGCGACGTTTGAGATTGTCGGCCGACATCCCACACCGGAAGTGACCGAGCTTGGCAAGATTGAAGGCGTCAACGTCATCGGCCCGGTGGACGATGTCCGCAAGCATATGGCAGATGCCGGTGTCGTCGTTGCGCCATTGCGCATCGCTCGTGGTGTGCAGAACAAAGTCCTCGAAGCGATGGCAAGCCAGCGCGTGGTGATCTGTTCGCCCCAAGCTGCTGAAGGCGTCGAAGCGATGGACGGCATGCATTACCTCATCGGCCACGGCCCGGATCAATGGGCCCGTCATATCGAATGGATTTTAAACGACGAACAACGCCGCACCCAGATGGCCCATTCAGCAAGGCAATGGGTCGAGCAGCAATACACGTGGGACGTGCGCCTGGAACCTATGCTCGATCTGCTGCTGGGTAAAGCAGTTGGCGGCGCGTCGGTCACGCGTCATGCCGCGTAAGGCTTGCTGTTGGCAACTGTGTTCAAGACATTTAACCACAGATGCACACAGATGAACACAGATAAAGACAGGGCTCTTAGGGGAGTATATCGATCACCACACCATCAGCGAGCCGGGAGGTGTCAACCCGGTCAAAGCATAGCTTTGTCATGTCTTTGAAATGAAGGCTGCGGTTAAAGGTTTAACGACCTGCACCAGATCGACATCTGGTGCTCAATATTGCATTGAGCCTTGTCTTGATCTGTGTTTATCTGTGTGCATCTGTGGCTAAAAAATGTCTTGACCCGTTGTGTTCACATCACGCAGCCAACGCATAGGGTTGACCGCCACCGGCAATCGCGCGGAAGTGGCCGACGTTACTGACAGTTGATTGGCACGTATGAGATGCATGGCCAAGGAGTGTACGATTTCACTTGATCGCCACGTTGTGGGCTTCAATCGATATCGTCAGACAAACAGTGGCATGAAAAAAGGCGTGTACAGATCGCGGCCCCAAAGGTTGTACCAACTCGCCCAGGTGTACATGGCGATGGTGGTGAAATAAATGTATCCCGCCAGACTCCGCAGATAGATCGTTACCAGCATGAGGCTTGCCAGTTGCAGTGACTTGCCAATCATCGGGCCGATCGTGGGGCCTATGAGCAGGGAGATGTTTCGGATGACCGGGTGGACTTCCTCAGCGGGGCCTTCAAGATGCATGAAGTAAATGGTGGTGGCGACATCCAGTGATGCTGCGATCAAAGCGATCGTGAACATCCAGTGATAGGCTTGCCAGTAGCCTTGCCAGTTGGTTGTGAATTGTTTTCTGACCGGTTCCCATTGACCAAGATACGCTGCGTACATGATGCCTGCCCCAGAATAGGTGTTGGTGGCAATCGTGCTTATCGGACGTGTCTCATGCTAGCGATATGACTGGCGCATGGAATACAACTTTTGTCAAACGCCTGTAAAATTGTTAATTAATCTGAATTGGCGGATCATGCAGCCAACGCATAGGGTAGACCGCCACCGGCAATCTCGCGGAAGTGATCGAGGTTGGATGACATCGTCGTCCACTGTCGCCCCGGCAAGCTCAAAATGTGATCGAGCTTGCGCATGGCAGACCGCAGACCAATGTACGTCCGCAGTCTCCCCGTCAGCGGCAACGGCAAGCGCGGGATGTCCGGGTCGAACTCCCAGGGATGGAAGTACAACACCGCAGGCCGATTCTGACTCAGCGACTGTTTGAGCCCACGCTTCATGAACCACAACGGCAAGAGCCTGAAATACCCACCCCCAGCCACCGCGACATTCTTGTTGACCACGTTCCACGTCAACGGCGGGACCTCAAGTAACTGCCGCCCCGAAGGCCCGGTCACATAAAACGGCTGCGTCGGCGCATCGGGTACGCCATACGCAGGATGCATCACCGGGAAGATCGACGCGTCATAGGCAAAACCTGCATTGAGTAACACGTCAATCGCCCATGCCGTCTGAGGCACCACGCTGAACGTCGGCGCTCGATAGCCGAGCACGGCTTGGCCGGTCTGGTCTTCGAGGATTTTCTTGGAAATGGTCAGGTCCTGGGCGAATGAAACAGCGTTCAGTCGGTGAAGCCGATCGTGGTTCGTCCCGTGGCTGGCGACCTCATGTCCTGCATCCACAATGGTTTTGGCCAATTGCGGGCATCTTTTTGCAACATCGCCAAGAATAAAAAATGTGGCCTGACAATTATGTCGGCTCATGAGTTCCAACAGTTTGTGAACACTGTTCGCAACGCGGGAGGGCATTTTATCCCACTGGGATTTCGAGACATGGCCGTGCGCCGCCTCAATATGGAAGTATTCTTCCACATCAATGGTCAGACAGGAATGTAACTTCTGTTCGGATGATAAGGTGTTCATGCGTGTCAAACTGCTGTGAAAAGTTGGTTTGTTGGGCTCGATCACTCGTACCGAACGCCTATTCATATTAGAATCTTCGGCGTGATACCCGCCAAACCTTTCATCTTGACCAAAATTATCGCGACTTTGGGTCCGGCCAGTTGCGAAATTCCCGTGCTCACCCGCCTCATTGAGTCCGGCGTGCGCGTGTTCCGACTCAACTTTTCACATGGTGACCCCAAAAGCCATCTGCAACTGCTGACCGCGGCCCGACAAGCTTCCGAGGAAGTCGGTATCCCCGTGGGGGTTCTTGGTGACCTCTGTGGTCCTAAGATCCGAGTGGGCAAGGTCGTCGAAGGGGGCGTGGAACTGCAAATGGGCCAGCCGGTCTATTTCCAGCGCGATCCGATTCTCACCGGTGAAAATCCCGATGAGCCGGTTACCTTCAACGTCACCTATGACCGACTCATCGACGAAGTCGAACCCGGCCAGCGTCTGATGATCAACGATGGCAATATCCACGTGCTGGTCATGGACAAAACCGAGGACAAGCTCATCGGCACGGTGACCACCCCCGGTGTGGTGACCTCTGCCAAGGGTGTGAACCTGCCTGAAACCGCGCTCACCGTCCCCTCAGTCACCGCATATGACTGGAAGTGTGCAGACTGGGCAATGGAACATGGTGTGGACTTTCTGGCATTGAGTTTCGTGCGCAAGGCCGATGATGTCATCAAGCTTCGCCAGTACATGAAGCGTAAGCTCAAAGGCCGACTGCCTCTGCCGATTATTGCCAAGATTGAAAAGCCCCAGGCGATTGATGATTTGGATAACATCGTCGACGCAGCCGATTCGATCATGGTCGCCCGTGGTGATCTGGGGGTCGAGATGGATTTGGCCGCGGTGCCGATCATCCAGAAAAAGATCATCAACATGGCTCATGACTACGGCAAGCCGGTGATCGTGGCCACGCAGATGCTCGAATCCATGATTGAGTTCCCCACGCCCACGCGCGCTGAAGCCTCGGACGTGGCCAACGCCATTTTCGATGGCACGGACTGCGTGATGCTCTCAGGTGAAACGGCGGTCGGCAAGCATGCCACCAAGGCCGTGGATCACATGTCCCGTATCGCACTCAAGGTTCAGGAACACATCGTTGGCGAGAAAGTCCGCTGGGGCAAGCCGCCGGCCAAGCTCCAGGCTGACCGCTCACGCATGGCAGCATTGGCTCATGGTGTGATGACCATTGTCCGCGACATGAACGTCAAGTACATCGTCGTGTGGTCTCAAAATGGTGGGGCGGCCCGTCACTTATCCAAGAACCGACCCACCTTGCCGATCCTGGCATTCAGCAGTGATCACCAGTCGCTGCGCCGCATGACACCGCTGTTTGGCGTCAAGCCGATGCATATGGAGCAGCCTGCTGACACCGAGGACTTCATCTGGCAGGTCGACCAGCTGATGCAGGAAAACAAGATGTGTAATGTCGGTGACCCGCTGCTGATCGTCGCAGGCGAACCCATCGGTAAACCGGCTTCCACCAGCAACATCCACATCCACTACGTCGGTGACTACTTTGGTGAAAGCGGCTAAGCGCTACACGTACGGTCTCTGATCAGAATTCAAACTTTTTGCACAGTGTCCAGGCTGGTGAGCCATCGCTAACCTGCTGTATGGCTGTATTTTGCGGCAGCGTGACGCAGGTTGTGCAAGTTTTGTCTACCCTGCTTCAAGATATTTTTTGAGGTAGATCCATATCAAAAGATTGTCACGTATGTTATCGGCATTGTGTTGATAATACAGTGTTTAGGTACATGTGCGTAATTCTTGCTCACGGCGATAGTTCCGATAAGAAAGTGCCTTTTGCAGGTTAGATGCAGTTTTTTTTGTTTGTGGTGTTAATTCGGACCTGCCAGTGTCCGATACGTTGGGTGTTGCCGGTTAACGAATGACAACAGTCAATCCTAGCCTGCAAAAGTGGGGTCCAGGTTTCATCACTCATGAATCGTTTTTTCTGATTCAACAAGTGTTCCCACCTTGCCGGCCGTTTCATGGGGAAACGACCGAACGAGAAATGTTAACGGAAGTGATCGAGCATCATTTTTTACGCGAATGCCTTGGCATCGGCCAACGCTGAATCGTAATTTTGTCTCGTGATCTCATTAGAACTTAAGAGGAACAACTTATGTTGAGCCAAGGCGATTTACTATACATTCAGCGACCGACTCAGAATCAGCAGCGGGTTCTCATCCCGTTGGATATCGTGGCCAACGAGCAGGATCAGATCATCATCGAGACCAGCCAGGTCTTTGATTGGCTGCCTGAAGACGGTCAGGTCCTCGTCTATTACGATAAGCGTCGCGATTTCGTCAAGCAATCCGCCAAACTCGAAATTCATGTCCACGAAGAGGACGAAGACCAGGTCGACGGCGTGATGCGTTATGCCATCGAACTGCTCGGTGAAGCCGTTTCCGCTGAAAGCCGTCAGACCTTCCGTGTCTCCACGGTGATCTCCGGTCGGACCGCCAAGTCGTTTGATGATGAAGGCGACGTGCCCCTCGTGGATGTCTCGGCATCAGGCTATGCCGTCATCGCAACCAAAGAACATAACATCGGTGAGATCATCAAAACCGTCCTCAGCCACGACGGCCGCGAATTCGCGGGTACCGCTTGTGTCCAGAGCATCTGCAAGCTCGATGACAAACGCATCCGTTATGGCATGTTCTGTGTCGAAAAACGTCAACCGGGTAACAATCTTAATCAGGGGCTGCTGACCATCAGCATGGCGGTGCAACGCGAACAGCTTCGCCGTCTCTCACGAGCCAGCTAACCGGGCAAAGTTACAAGCTCGCTGAGTACAGCACCCTGATATGGGTGTGGTCACATTGACGTGAAGTCAACAGTCATCGGAGGGGGTGACTGTAGGCAGCATGTCCATCCAACCCACCCAACAATCCTCCGACCCGACGCTGCATGAAGTCAGGATAAAACCTGCATGCAGCGTTTTTTTATGCGCTTGATCGTTATCGCATGAATCATTGGGTATTCACAATTGAACACATAAGCTGCATCGCAACGTGATGCTTAAACGACGCAGCAGTTTACGCCATGCGACATCGCCCCTGCGCGCCACAATCCAGTGACATAGCCGAGTCATCTTGACTCGGTTGTCTGGTCACCCTTCGCGCACCACGATCCGTGGCACGCAACCCAGTCCCAGCGCAACCATGTGATAATCATCACGCCAAATCCGTGGCTCACGTTCCAACCTTGCGTCATACCAATCGTCATCGCCTTGCCCGCCACAGGTCCACGAGGACCCGCCACCAAAACTCTGCGGCGCAACACGCGTGAGTTCACCATCACGGTGATGCAGCGGCCCCAGCAGGTTTCGAAGTGAGTTGACCAACTCAAGCTCGATCGTGTTTTCACCATTGATCAAGCTGTCTGTGATATCCAATTCCCAGGGGCACCATGCCAAAGGCTGAAGTTTTTGACCATTCACCGTGGGCACAACGACAGTGACGTTCGGTCGATCCAGTTCTAACCAATAACGCTTGCCTGTTTGAATATCAGGCAAATCAAACGTGGTAGTCAATCGCAATTGCCCTGTAAAAAACGGGTAGCCGTGCAACGTCAGGTCTGCGGTGATGTCAGCAAGTTCACTGATCTCATCACCCATCGAAAAGTCATTGAAGCGTTGAATACCAACATTCGGCAGCATCGTTTCCGTGCTGCGCTGCGTTGGTGTTTGTGGCTTATCCGACACGGTTGCGTTGACTCCGAAGTTGCCAATGAGGTACACGTTTTCAATTTCTGTGCCATACCGCTTCACCGCATCAAGCGAGGTTGGCATCGGTGCGACATACGCAACATCAAGCTCAATGAGAATCTCACCAACCTGCAACAGCTCCGTGATGTTTTGGCAATGCATCGTGCGATCCGTCCAGAAGGTTTGATCGCTGGTGTTGATCACTTTGCCATTGACGCGAACCTGTGAATAGATTTGCGATTGCTCAATCACCAGTGAACAGTCGCTTGGCAAGGTGTCGATTTTAGCCTTGTATCGCAGGGTTAAATCGCCTGACCATTGATCGCGTGTCATGCGTTCATGAATCGCCAGCACGGGTTCATAGGCACCCCATGTCTGACCCGCGTCTTTGGAAATGCTTGCAAAGTCGAGTGTGATGCTGTTTGGTGAATCACGTTTGAGCTGCCATGTGTCAGCAAGATCGATGAATGAAATCACTGCGCCTTTACTGGCAGGCATGGGATCGCGTTGATCCTCAGGACACAGCGAACCATCACCGATGAATAACGTCTGTGCCGGTGCAAGCTCAAGTTCGATGGGTTGGTTCACCGCGTGGACCAGATTGGTTGTCGGGTTGAAACAGATCGGGTCGGTGAGGTCTTTGATGTCCACCGTGATGTTAATCGTGTGCAGACGATTGCGATTCAGCAGCATCACCAACGGCTTGTCATCAACGATGCGTCGGTGAATCCAGACCTGCTCTGTCATCTGCCCGGTGAGTGTGACCGCGGGTGTTTTGATATGAGCAAGTGTTGATGCCAACGCATTGGCGCTGGTGAGAATCGCCTTGTTTTTCAGGGGTTTTATCGCTTCGTCATCAGGCAAGCCTTCGACGCGCTGGGGCAGGTGGTCGACGATGATGACCTTCCCGCCTGCTTCGAGGAGCTGTTCGATGAGCGTGAGGGTGGTGGGGCGGATCGTTGCCATGCAAGGGATGACGATGCAGTCATAGCACATTTGCCCGACCTGTAATTTGCCGTCGGTGACCTTGCCGATGTCTGCAAGGATTTGCTCATCACCCAGGTCATAATCACGGTGATGATCCTGGAGCACTTGAATCACATTGAGGAATTGTTCATAGCGATCGGTGAGTGGTTGTTGCTTACCATGACCGCCGTGGGTCAGGTCGATGTATGCACTTTCAAGCGGGTGGATAACGAGTAGCTCAGCAGCATATTTACCTTGCGATGAGAGCATGGCAGATCGCGCCATGCGGTCTTCAGCCGGTTTATTGAATTCCCACCACGGTTGTTGGGGCGAGATGGTTGGCGGGTAATCACGTTTGCGACAGCCCTTCATGCTGTAAAGCGTCAGGTGCGGGCAGATATGATTAATGCCCATGATCGCGTGGCCGTCGGCAATCCAGCAGCGGTCTTCAAAGCTCATGTTCTGGCCGCTGATCCCAAACATTTCCGAGAGTCGACGTTGTTGACCGTACTGGTTTGCAACGCTTGAGAGCGCGCGCATCGCATGGATGTCGGGCATGTGTCCGAAACTCAGACCCAGATGATCAATGCCCGGTTGTTGCATGTGCCGGTATTGAATCATCATGTTGCCGACGTTTTGGAGAATGGACAAAAACCATTGTTCGCCGTTGTAATGCCCGGTCCATGTCATGTCGGTTTTGCTGCAGTAGTCTGCAATCTGCCTGGTGAAGCTCTGCTCCAATCGCCAACCCAGCGTGCGGAAATAATCCAGTCGCACCTTGGCAGACAGGTCATCGACATCGTCATACAGTGATGCCATGTGATCCGTCAGGTCATAACCGCAACGCTGTTTAAAATCATCGAGAATAATGGGAGAAAACGGCAGCGGGGCACAATCCGCAATCGTCCAGCGCGGGTTGAACTGGGGCTCATCAGTGAAGATACCGCGCAGGATGTTGCGATCATTCTTGGCGTAACGCTGGGCGTAGGGTTGATAGGTGCAGTCGATGAATGCTTTGACCATGTCGGGATTGAGTAGGTCGACCCAACACGTGCCGTTGAACCACGCGTTACCCATTTGGACTTTGCAGCAGGCGTATTGCCAGTGTTCATCTTTGGCAAGCAGCGTTGCGTCTTCAGGAAGTTGACGGTCATGGCTGATGCGTGCGATATACCGTGCGTGATAATCGTCGGATTGCAGCGGGACAATGCCACCTGCAAAGCCGCTTGGCCATTTGTCTTCGTCGTAGAACCAGGCTTCGATGCCTAGCTTTTGGCATTCATCGACACCGGCGTCCATCGCTTCCCACCAATCATCACCGAGGTATGGCGTGAGCAGGCCGATGCGTGAATGCAGATAAGCCCCGCCGAACCCACCGCGTTTGAAAGCCTGGAGTTGGCGTCGGATTTCGTCCAGATCCAATCGGTCATTCAAAGACCAGAAGGGGATGGCACGCCAGGTCGGCGCGGGGTCAGAAAACGCTTGTCGAAGGTTACCATGCATCAGCTAGAGCATAGGCATTGCATGATTGCTGGACAAGAGTCGGTTGAAGAAAAACACTGTGAAACAAGGTGTTTTAGAGAATCTTGCGATTTGGCTGATCTTGCGCAATTGGATGAGATGAACTGGCATGAAAAAAGCTGCGACCCATTTTTCAGGTCACAGCTTTCTGGCAAAGTTCACGGTTCGTTTTTGGGGTTCAGTCAATTTTGAATCGGCCAACCAGTGTTTCAAGCTGGCGCGAGATGTCACAAAGCTCGCTGGTCGAACGGGCGGTCTGCGAGACGGATTGAGCTGACTCGCTGGTGACGGTGTTGATGTTATTGATGTTTTGCGAGATCAATTCGCTGGCCGATGATTGTTCATCAGCTGCTGCAGCGATGTTCTGGATCATGGCCGCAACCTTGCTGGAACTATCCATAATCGATGCCAGCGCCTGGTCGGCCTGGGTTGCCAGTTGTACGCCTTCATCCACCACCTGGGTCCCATCGGAGATGCGTTGGACAGCCATGCCGGTTTCATTCTGGATGGCAGCGATGGATTGGGCGACTTCTTCTGTTGCAGTTGTTGTGCGTTCAGCGAGCTTGCGTACTTCGTCTGCAACGACTGCAAAGCCGCGTCCATGTTCGCCTGCTCTTGCGGCTTCGATGGCAGCGTTGAGTGCCAACAGGTTGGTCTGATCTGCGATGTCGTTGATGACGTTGATGATCTGGCCGATCTGTTCGGAGCGTTTGCCCAGTTCGTTGATGGCGGTTGCCGAATCACTGACGACCTGCGAGATGCTCTTCATGCCTTCAATGGTTTGACGGACCACTTCACCGCCTTCGCGTGCATAATTCCCGGCCTCGGTCGCGTCGGTTGAGACCTGGGAAGTTTGCTGGGCAACCTGCTGAATGGAAGCGCTCATCTCTTCGACGGCACTTGAAATCTCGGTGGACTTCATCGCCTGGGCGTTCATGCCGCTGGCAACGCTATCGGAGGTGTTGGCGATCTCGTTGGCCGAGTGACTGACGAGGCTTGTGGTCTTGGCAACCTGTTGAATGATCTGTTGAATGTGGGAGACGAAAGTGTTGAACCAGTGTCCGAGTTCGCCTAACTCGTCGTTGCTTTTTTCATCGACACGTTGTGTCAGATCGCCATCACCTTGTGCAATGTTCTTGAGCATGGCAATGGTGTAATTGATCGGGCGGACGATTTGGCGGGTCAGGAAATAGGCTGTCACCAAACCAATTGCGATGGGGATGAGGATGGCCAGAATTGCAAGGTGCTCTGCTTCGAGGATGATTGACGAGGTTTTATCCGCCTCCATGTCCACACCCGCTTCAAACGATTCTTCGACACTTTCAAGCAGGTCAAAAAGCTGGCAGGCGTTGGCGTAAAACGCATCGGCACGGTCGCCCTCGATAGCTTGATCCAAATCAGCAAGCATGGCCTGCATCAGTTGCTGCACGTTGGCAATCAGCTCAGGCTTGTGGATGGAGCTGGCCCACTCTTGACTGAAATCATTAATGGTCTGTTTGGCGTCCGAGATGAATGACTGTTTATCCAGATCGGCTGGAGGTTTGATGATGGTTCGCGAAATGCCCTGTAACTCGATATTGGTTTCCATGATCAAGTCGGCAGCGGGCCAGCAGACGTCAGAAAAATATTGGATTTGGGTGGTGGCGCTCGTGAGTTTATAGATAACCAACCCGCCACCAAGTCCGAAACAGAAAGTCAGAATGACTGCGATCCCAAAGATTTTGTATTTGATTTTCATATTCCGTTGGCCTTAAAGACGGTTGACAGGAACCTGCTGTGTAAGCACGTCTTTTTTATCGTGGATAATCCAGGTCTGCTTTAGCTATATAACGGCGTAATTGTGACAACAGACAGCTTGCATTGCTGTCTGGTCGTCAGGTGGATGTTATTGGCTGTTACTTGAGCCTGGTATGTGCGTGTCGTTGGTGATCCACGCCTTGTAGGTCAAGTGGTTATTGGAATTAGTCGACCTTGAAATGACCGATGAGGTCTTTGAGTTGCGTTGAGCGTTGGCTGAGCTGATCGGCTGCCATGGCGGTCTGGCGGGTGCCGTCTGCGGACTGTTGCGTCACCGAGTTGATAGCGGTGATGTTCTGGCTGATCAGTTCACTGGAGGTCGACTGCTGTTGCGCCGCCGAGGCGATGGACTGGATCATGCCGGCGACCTGGGTGGCTGAGTTGACGATTTGTTTAAGCGCATCGTCTGCCTGGTTGGCCAGCTGTACACCTTGTTCGACGGTGTCGGTGCCCTGGGCGATTCGTTCGACTGCAGCGCGGGTTTGCGTTTGAATGTCCTGGATGGATTGGGCGACTTCTTCTGTTGCAGTTGTTGTGCGTTCAGCGAGCTTGCGGACTTCGTCTGCAACGACTGCAAAGCCGCGTCCATGTTCGCCTGCTCTTGCGGCTTCGATGGCAGCGTTGAGTGCCAACAGGTTGGTTTGATCTGCGATGTCGTTGATGACGTTGATGATCTGGCCGATCTGTTCGGAGCGTTTGCCCAGTTCGTTGATGGCGGTTGCCGAGTCATTGACGATGAGGCTGATGCTGTTCATCCCGTCGATGGATTGCTGAACCACGCTGCTACCGTTGGTTGCGTATTCTCCTGCCGACTGGGCGTTTTCGGATGCGTCATGACTCTGCCGGGCGACTTCGATGGTTGAGGCGCTCATCTGTTCGACTGCGGATGAAATCTGCGATGCCTGTTGGGCCTGCTCGTTCATCCCCGTTGCCATTTGTTGGGAGGTCGCAGCGATCTGGTCCGCTGCCGAGGCCACGTCGTTGGTGGTGTGCACCGCCTGGCGGATGACCTGTTGGATGTTGCTGATGAACTGGTTAAACCAGTGCCCCAGTTCACCCAACTCGTCCTTGCGCGTTTCGTCGATGCGTTGGGTCAGATCACCTTCACCCTCGGCAATGTCCTTGAGGGTGTCGATGGTGCGATGAATCGGTCGGACGATTTGCTTACTGAGGAGCCATGCAAGCAGCGGGCCGACAATGGCAGTGATCAAAAGCGATGCGATGCCCACCATGCTGGCGTGATGCAGGATCGAACGCGCGGACTTGGCGTTGGCGCGACGCGTCACGTCGTAGGCTTCTTCGATTGACTCAAGTGAATCAGACAACTCGCGACTGATGGCAACGTACGCCTGTTTATCCTGCTGGTGAACCACCTTGGGCAACAGGTTCACAAGTTTCGTCAGCATTGCCTGGACCGATTGAATCTGGTTGGGTTGGTGGACCGATTCTGCCCACTCTTTTTTCAGACCGTTGAGTGTCTTCTGAGACTCATGGATGAAGGCCTCTTTGTCGGTGATGCGGTCTGCTTCGAAGATCTCGCGCAGGATGTCCTGCTGCTCGATGTTGGTTTCCATGATCATGTCCGTTGCCGGCCAGCAGACATCGGCGTAGTAGGCAAAGCGTTTTTCGGCATGGATCATGTCATACACACCCCAACTGCCACCGATGGCAGCCAAGACGACGACAATCACAGCCATACCGATAATCTTCAAACGGATACTCATGGAGCGGACCCCTATGTTTTGGTGGAATCAAGTACCCTACTGATATCGCGTATTCCTTTGGTGTACTTAACAGGCTCGGTCTGAATATTGGCGCAATTCTTTCCGTGATTCCTCTAAGTTATTTGAGAGTATGGGGAAATCAAAAAGTGGAATTGTTTTTGTGACAAAAAAGTTTGTCTTGCAATTTGTGAGATGATGCGTTTTATCTGTCCTAAAGGGTATGAAGCGAGCGTCTGATAAGTCTGCGAAAAGCGTTGTATTCAGCTTTGGCGGACAAGGCTTGCATGCTCGATTTTGAGCACGGACATGAGGCCTGCGATGTCGTCGAGAAAGCGCTTGCCGTCCTGGGCATAACCGGCTGTGGGTTTGAGGTCGGGTTGATGGCTGATGAACCAGGCGTTGAGTCGATCCATGAACAGCTCACGGGTGTACTTGCTGAGCATCGATGCCATGGCAACGGGCATGTGGTTTTCCTCAGCATCGACCATGAACCGCACCTGCATCTGCTTGACCCCGCCGTCGAGTTGGTAGTGACTGACCTTTTTCGACTCCTCGATAATCGAGAGCTTGGCTTGCGGGAAGACCTGTCGCAGGAGGTTGAGATAATGTGATCGGCCGGACTGTCGGTCGACGACCACCTGCGGGTGATGTTTGCCCCAGCGGTCCCAGATGTGTTGGAGATGTCCTGCAACGAATGTGAAACTCAGCGACGCCTTGGAGCGGGTGTTGGCCACCATGTGGTTAAACCGATCCTCAAGCACGACGGCTGCGCCCATGTCCAGTACCTTCACCGCCTTTTCCTTCATCTCATGTTTGAGCATGTTGGCCGCGACGCCGATCTGGGCATCGGTGTTGGCGGTGGGCAGCGCCTGCCAGGTGCCGTCATACCAAGGCAGGTTATGGCGTTGGTGATGCGTGGTTTCACCCAGTAAATCCAGCCAGTTGCCCATGTCCGCTGGTCGGTCGGTGTACGTGGAGAGAAAACTCAGCACGCCCATTTCCAGATGCTTGACGCCTGCTGCCTTGGTTTTGAGTTTCTTGGAGTCGTTGACGGGAATCCGCCCAGACTTTCGATCCGCGAGCTTTTGACACACACTGCCATGAAGCACGTCCCAGAGATTCGGGGTCTGGTCCGGCGTCGCATCACGGATGGCAAAGACCGACCGACCGATCACCAGTGGCCCCAGAATCGGGCCGTAACCTGCTTCGTCAATGCCTGCGTAAATGAGCATGGGGGTTTACCGTCAGTGTGTGAATCGTGTTCAGTTAACGATTCTCAGTATAGCGTGATTGATGTGGATTGACTTGTCATTGTTGTAAAGCCGTGACTCTCCTGAGTCACGGGTCGATATGCAACATCGATGACAAGACAACCCGTGACCCGGGAGGATCACGGCTTTGTGTGTGGACCATAACGTCGTCTTAACCCCTCGCTTTTTGCTACACTATCCCGATGGCACAACAACCGATTCTCATTACCGGCGCGGCAGGGTTCATTGGCTCCACGCTCGCAGATCAATTGCTCGCAGCAGGCACACCCGTGGACTGTCATGATAACTTCTGTGACTTCTACAATCCCGATATCAAACGTCGAAACATCGCTGGCGCATTGAAGTCCGACCTGTACACACTTGCCCAGGTCGACCTGCGGGATCGGGAAGCGGTTCTCAAAACCATTGAAACACACAAGCCCCAGGCCATCATCCACCTTGCTGCCATGGCAGGGGTCCGGCCGAGTATCGAAAATCCCGACCTCTACACGCAGGTCAATCTCAACGGCACGGTGAACCTGCTCGATGCCGCCGTCGCCAACGGGGTCGGAAAATTCCTCTTTGCCTCCAGCTCCAGCGTGTATGGCAACAACGAAAAAACACCTTTTGCCGAAAGCGATAACGTCGACCATCCCATCAGCCCCTACGCCGCAACCAAGAAAGCAGGCGAGCTGATCTGTCACACGTATCACCACCTGTACAAGCTGCCGATCACTTGTCTGCGGTTTTTCACGGTGTTCGGCCCGCGTCAACGTCCCGACCTTGCGATCAGCAAATTCCTGCGCATGGTCGGAGCAGGTCAGTCCATCCCCGTGTTCGGTGATGGTTCAACCAGCCGTGATTACACCTTCGTCGCTGACATCGTCGACGGCATCCGTAAATCCTTGGCCAACTGCTCCAGCTATCACATTTACAACCTCGGCGGTGACTCGCCGGTGACGTTGGCTCAGTTGATTGCGACCATCGAAAAAGTGGTTGGCAAAGAAGCCATCATCGACCGCAAACCCATGCAACCCGGTGACGTGAACATCACCTGGGCCGATCTGACCAAGCCGCGTGCCGAGTTGGGCTACGCCCCACAAACCAGCCTCGAACAAGGCATCACCAAACAGTGGGAATGGATTCAACAGCAGGGTTAATGTTTTTTCCCGTTGAGCACCAGATGTGAATCTGGTGCCCGTGGTGCATGCGTCAATCACAAAGGCGCCGGGTTTATACCTGTTGCTTATAGCAACTTGCATAAACAATCGCCTGTATCCGTCACTCCCGCGAAGGCGGGAGTCCAGTGAAATTTGCACGCGTCAACTGCATGCCACTGGATTCCCGCCTGCGCGGGAATGACGAATCGAATTTCTATTTGGCGATTAATAAAGCGAACAACTCTAAAACCAAATAACGCCGCGTCTTTGCGTCTTGAGCGAAGCGAGCGTGAGATTGGTTTTTCAATTGGTATTCACTCATCCATGATTCACCCTGTGACCGGAGCATAAAACTTGCTCTTAAGTCCCGGTATGGACTGGTCAAATGACCGTCTGACCATGTAGAATGTTTTCTCGACAGAAGCGATTATTCCTTCCTCAAAAAAAGTGACAGGGGTTTGTCACTGACTCACCTGATCGGCATCGGGCCAATATTTGCCGGCTGGATGTCCTCGAACAACATGGGGGCCGATTCTCCCAGTGCAAGCACGCCTTGGATCCATTCTGGCTTGCGCCACCACGCCCGGCATTGATCGGGCAATCCGTCGGATGTCTGCGAAGCTTGTGTGCGTAGCCATGTTCGTGGGGCTGTCGTTCGCGCCTTTGTCGCCTGTGATGGCACAGGTCAAACAGGTCCCGCCACTGCTTGAAGAAGCCCGTCAGGCGGCGATGGATCTGCATCAATTGTCACTGGGTGATGAACGTGCCAGCGCGCTACTGACGCATGGTCTGGATTTACTTCAGCTGGCCAATCACATGGTCGAGGAGCATCTGGATCAACTTGGTGCTGCCCAGGGGCCGATCTCCAAACAAGACCGCCGACTCACACGTCTGCAGCAGGCTCGCATTGCTTATGTTCAAGGTGAACTCTACCGACTCACAGCGATGAAACGCAGCATTGAAGACCCGACGCGCGCTGCGTATCTGGACAGTGCGGTTGCCATCTTC